>JBJTHT010000155.1:0-7922 GCA_046094605.1 Actinomycetota bacterium
GTGGTGGGGCCGGGGGGGGGGGGGGGGGCGGTCGGGCCCCCCCCCCGCCCCCCCCGGCAGTTCCCCGCCCGTACGATGGGGCGCCATGCGTGACGTCGGCCTCGTCGGGAAGCCCTTCTCGGGCAAGTCCACGCTCTTCACGGCGCTCACGCGCACCGGCAGCGTCGGCGGGCAGGCGAACGTCGCGGTGGTCCCGGTTCCCGACGCCCGCCTCGACGTCCTGACGACGATGGAGTCGTCGAAGAAGACCGTGCCGGCGCAGGTCCGGTTCGTGGACGTCCCCGGTGGGACCTCCTCCGCGCAGGGCGTCGCGAAGCTCCGCGAGGTGGACGCGCTCGCGATCGTCGTGCGGTGCTTCGGCGGCGACGCGAAGCCCGCCGCGGAACTGGCCGACGTCGAGGCGGACCTCGTCCTGACCGACCTCGCGGTGATCGAACCGGCGCTCGAGAAGGCCGAGAAACGCGCGAAGGGCAAGGCGAACGACGAGACGGCCGCGCTCGCCCGCGCGAAGGAGGCGCTCGCCGCCGAACGGCCGCTCCGACTGGCGGACCTCCCGCCCGAGGACCTGCCGCACCTGCGCGGCATCGCGCCGCTCACCCTCAAGCCGATCGTCGTCATCGCGAACCTGGAGGAAGGTGCTGCGGTCCCCGCCGATCTCCCGGAGGGAACCGTCGGGGTCTCCGCCGCGATCGAGGCCGAGACGGCCGAGATGGATGCCGCGGAGGCGCAGGCGCTCCTCGAGGAGTTCGGCGTCACGGAACGCGGCCTGCCGCGCGTGATCTCCGCGTGCTACCGCGCGCTCGACCTCATCACGTTCCTCACGACGGGCGAGGACGAGACGCGCGCGTGGGAGGTGCGGCGCGGCGCGAAGGCGCCCGAGGCAGCCGGCGTCATCCACTCCGACCTCGAGCGCGGGTTCATCCGCGCCGAGGTGATCGGCTACGAGCAGCTCGTCGCGGACGGTTCCATGGAGGCCGCCAAGGCACACGGCCACCTGCGCATGGAGGGCAAGGACTACGTCGTCCACGAGGGCGACATCCTCCACGTGCGCTTCGCGGTATGAACGCGTCGCGTCGCGGCGGGGTGCGGCGGCGGCGCGACGACGCGCCGCCGCCGCACCCGCTGCTGTGGATCGCCGGCGCGGTCGGCCTCGCCTTCGTCGGGCTCCCGTTGCTCGGCCTCGTCACCGAGGCGCCGTGGTCGCGGTGGCTCGACCTCGTCACCTCCCCGGCCGTCGCCGAGGCCGCGCGGCTCTCGCTCCTCATCCCGCTCGCCGCGGCGGCCCTCGCGTTCGTCGTCGGGGCGCCCGTGGGGCAGCTCCTCGCGGCGCGGTTCCCCGGCCGCGGGGTCCGGCGGACGCGCGTGGTGCTGCCGATCGTGCTCCCGCCCGTCGTCGGCGGCATGGCGCTGCTCGCGGCGCTCGGACCCGACGGCGTCCTGGGCTCCCTCCTCGCGCGCTCGGGCATCGTCCTCACGGGCACCGCGACCGGCGCGATCCTCGCCGGCGCCTTCGTCGCGTTCCCGCTCGTCGTGCTGGCCGCGGAGTCCGGGTTCCGATCCCTCGACGCGAGCCTCGCGGAGGCGGCCGCGACCCTCGGCGCGTCGCGCTGGTACGCGTTCCGACGCATCGCGCTCCCGTCGCTCCGCCCGCAGCTCCTCGCCGCGATCACCCTCGCGTGGGCGCGGGCGCTCGGCGAGTTCGGCGCGACGGCGACCTTCGCGGGAACCGTCCCGGGGCGCACCGCGACGCTCCCGCTCACGATCTACGCGGTCAAGGAGGCCGACCCCGGTGCGGCCATCGCGCTCTCGCTCCTGCTCGTCGTCATCTCGGCGGCCGTCCTCATCCCGCTCCGCGATCGGATCCTCGCGCGATGAGCCTCGCCGTCGACGCCGCCGTGACGCTCGACGGGTTCACGCTCGAGGTCGCCGTCGACCTCCCGGACGACGGGACCGTCGCGATCGTCGGTCCGAACGGCGCGGGGAAGTCCACGCTCGTCGCGCTGCTCGCCGGGCTCATCCCGCCCGACCGCGGCACGATCCGCCTCGGCGGGCGTACCCTCGACGGCGACGGGAACCACGTCCCGGCGCGCGAGCGGAACGTCGGGGTCGCCTTCCAGGAACGGCGGCTGTTCCCGACGCTCTCGGCGCTCGAGAACGTCGCGTTCCCCCTGCGCGCACGCGGGGTGGCGACGTCGCCGGCGCGTGAGCGCGCCCGCGCCGTCCTGGCACGCGTCGGCCTCGTGGACCGCGCGGGCGCGCTCCCGGGCGATCTCTCCGGCGGCGAACAGCAACGCGTCGCGCTCGCCCGGGCACTCGTCGCCGAGCCGGACCTCCTGATCCTCGACGAGCCCCTCGCCGCGCTCGACGTGCGTGCGCGCGCCGACATCCGCTCGCTCCTCGCGCGCGAGCTCGCCGCGTTCCCCGGCGTGCGCATCGTCGTCTCGCACGATCCCGTCGACGCGATGACGCTCGCCGACCGCGTCGTCGTCCTCGAGGGCGGGCGCGTCGTCCAGGTGGGCACTCCGGACGAGATCCGCGACGCGCCCGCCACGCCGTGGGCGGCGGACCTCGTCGGCCTCAACCGGTTCCGCGGACGGCTCGAACCGTTGGAACCGGGCGCCGGACGTCTCGTCGTCGAGGGCGGCGGCGAGGTGATCGTCGCCTGGCCGGCCGACGTCCCGCACGTCGCGCAGCCGGACGTGACGGCGCTGCTGCGGCCCTCGGACGTGTCGCTCTCGCTCACCGCGCCGACCTCGGGCAGCGCGCGCAACATGCTCCGCGGGCGCATCCGTTCCATCGCGCTCGAGACGGAGCGCGCGCGCGTCCGCGTGGATGCGACCCCGCCGATCGTCGCCGAGATCACGCTCGGGAGCGTGCTGCGGCTCCGCCTCGCGGCCGATACCGAGGTGTGGGTGACGTTCAAGGCGGTGGAGCCGCGCATCGAGCTGGGGGCCGCGCTATCGTGACGCCCATGCGCACGGCCCTGGGGTCCTCGCTCGTCGTCCTGACGATCCTGCTCGGCGCCGCGCCGGCCTCGGCCCGCGTGATCGGCGAGGAGGCGGCCTGCGCCCCCGCGGGCGCCCGGGTCCCCGACTGGAACGCCGGGCGCGTCGACGAGCCGCTGCGCGTGCCCACGGTCGACCCGCTCGCCGCGACGCTGCGCCGTCGCGAGGCCGACGGCACCCTCTCGGCGTTCCTGCAGGAGACCGCGATCATCGCGGCGGCGGGCATCACCGTCCCGGTCTACGTCCACGTCCTCTACGCGTCGCGGACGGGGACGCCGAACGTCACCGAGGCGCAGGTCACGGCCCAGATCGCGGTGCTCAACGCCGCCTACGGGGGCGGCAACCCCGCGACCAAGCCAGACGGCACCAACGCGAACGCCAACGTCACCTTCGTCCTCTCCGACGCGAACGGCGCCACCGCGGGGCTCATCGACTTCCAGAACAACTCGAAGTGGGCGAGCCTCAAGCCCGGGAGCGGCGGCGAACGCGACGCCAAGACGAAGCTCCGCATCGGCGGGGCGAACGCGCTGAACGTCTACACGGCCGACCTCGGACGCTCGCTGCTCGGGTGGGCGACGTTCCCGTCCGACTACGCGGCCAACCCGAAGATGGACGGCGTCGTCATCGACTACCGCTCGCTCCCGAGCGGTTCCTACACGAACTACAACGAGGGCGACACCGCGACCCACGAGGTCGGTCACTGGATGGGGCTCTACCACACGTTCCAGGGCGGATGCACCGGCGGCGGTGTCGTCCACGAGGTCGCCGCCGAGGCATCCGCCAACTACGGGTGCCCCGCCTCGCCGCGGCCGGACTCGTGCACGGCGCCCGGGAGCGATCCGATCTACAACTTCATGGACTACACGTACGACTCGTGCATGTACCTGTTCACCGCGGGTCAGGTCACGCGGATGCAGACCCTCTGGAACCAGTTCCGCACCGTCTAGGACGTCGAGGAGGACACCCATGGCCGAGATCACCTACGACCCCCAGACCGCCCTCGTGGTGGTCGACGTGCAGAACGACTTCGCGAGTCCGCGCGGGGGCCTCTCCGTGCGCGACGGCGAAGCGGTGGTGCCGGTCGTGAACGCCGAGGTCGCCCGTGCGACGGCCGCGGGCGCCATGGTCGCCTACACCGCCGACTGGCACCCGGAGACCACGCCGCACTTCCAGAAGGACGGCGGGATCTGGCCGGTGCACTGCGTCGGCGACACCTGGGGCTCGGAGCTCCACCCGGACCTCGTCGTGGACGGCCCCGTCGTGAAGAAGGGCGTGTCGGGGGAGGACGGCTACTCCGGCTTCTCCACGCGCGACCCGCAGACGGGCGCGAAGGGCTCCACGGAACTCGCATCGCTGCTGCGCGCGCGCGGCGTCACGAAGCTGGTCGTGTGCGGCCTCGCCACGGACTACTGCGTGAAGGCCACCGCGCTCGACGGCATCGAGGAGGGGTTCCACGTGACGCTCCTCACGGCCGCGTGCCGCACGGTGGACCTGCAGCCCGGCGACGGCGACCGCGCGATCGACGAGGTCCGCGCGGCCGGCGGCGTCGTCCTCTAGCGCCCGGTCCGTCAGGCCTTCGCGGCGGCCGTCGCGCGGCGTTCGCGCCGGTCCGCGAGCGACCGCACGAGGACGGGGCGCAGCCGGACCGCGACCACGGCGATCGCGATCATCACGATCTGCGCGACGACCGACGAGATCGCGAACTGCATCACCGAGAGCGAACCGCCGAGGATGACGGCCGCGATCACGAGGCCGCGCAGGGACCCCTGCCCGCCCAGGATCACGACGAGGAACGCGTTCACGAGGAACAGCAGCCCGTACTGCGGGTCGAGGGTGTTGAGCGGGGCGAGGAGCGCGCCGCCGAGCGCGGTGAGCCCCGCGCCGATCGCGAAGAGCGTCGCGCGGGTCGGCCCCACCTTGATCCCCATCGCCGCCGCGAGGACGGGGTTGCGCACGGTCGCGCGCGCCCGCAGACCGAAGGGCGTGCGGGTGAGGAGCCAGCTCGCCAGGGCGACGAGCGCGATCGTCACGAGCACGACGACGAGGCGCCACCACGGCACGTTCAGGCCCAGGACCAGGAACGACCCGCTGATCGGGTTCTCCACGCGGCGCGGGTTCGCCGAGTACACAAGCTGGACCAGCTGGCGGATGATCACCGAGAGCCCGAAGGTCGCGAGCAGCGAGTCGAGCGGCCGCTCGTAGAGGACGCGCAGCACCCCGCGCTCGACGATCACGCCGATGAGCGCGCCGACGATCGGGGCGACGAGCATCCCGAGGAACACGTTCCCGGTGCGGCTCTGGACCTCGAAGGCCGTGTAGGCGCCGAGGAGCAGGAACTCCCCATGCATCAGGTTCACGAGGTTGAGCAGCCCGAACGTGAAGTGCAGCCCGAGCGAGATCAGCACGAAGACCGCGACGAGCGCCACGACGTTGAACGAGTCCGTCGGCAGGAACCCGAACGCCGCGCCGATCACAGCGACAGCCTCCGCTCCAGGACGCCCTGGGCGTGCATCTCCGACACGACGCCGGACTCCACGATGTCGCCGTGCTCGAGGACGTAGCCGCGGGACCCGAGCGCCACGGCCGTGTCGACGTTCTGCTCGACGAGGAGCACCGCCGAGGTCTCCGAGAGCGTGCGGATCGCGGGCAGGAGCTTCTCGACGGTGACGGGCGCGACGCCCTCGGTGGGCTAGTCCATGAGGACGACCGTCGGCGCGAGCGCGTAGGCCATGCCGATGCCGAGCATCTTCCGCTCGCCGCCGGAGAGGGTCTGGGCCTCCTGCTCGAGGCGTTCCCCGAGCACCGGGAACAGGCTCGCGGCCTTGTCGAGGCCGGCGCGGTAGCCCGACTCCCCGAAGGCCAGCCGCAGGTGCTCGCGCACGGTGAACCCGGGGAACACGGCCTCCTCCTGCGGCACCCAGAACATGCCGAGGTGGTTCAGCCGCGAGGTCCGCACGTCGGTCACGTCCTCCCCACCGAGGAACACCTTCCCGGTCTTCGGCAGGACGCTCATGAGGGCCTTGAGGAGCGTCGTCTTCCCCGCGCCGTTGCGCCCCATGAGGCAGGCGACCTCGCCGGTCTCGACGGAGAACGAGACGTCGCGGAGCACCACGGAGGAGCCGTAGCCCGCGTGGAGGCCCTCGACGCGCAGCGCGGCCGTCACGCGTGCCGCCCGAGGTAGGAGCGCTGCACGTCGGGGTTCGCCTGGACCTCGGCGACCGTCCCGTCGGCGAGCACGGCTCCGCGGTGCATCACGGTGACGCGGTCGCTCACGAGACCGATGAACTCGATGTTGTGTTCCACGACGACCATCGCCTCGGCCGCGCGTGCCGCCTGGAGGTCGCGCAGCAGGCCCGCCGTGCGACGGCTCTCCGCGCGCGTCATCCCCGACGTCGGCTCGTCCAGCAGGAGGAGCTGCGGGCGCGTGAGGAGCACCATCCCGATCTCGAGCCACTGCTGCTCGCCGTGGGAGAGGTGACGCGCACGGCGGTTGCGCTGTGCGGAGAGTTCGATGAGGTCGAGGATGCGATCCACCTCGGCGCGGTCCACCGGTACCCGGCGGCGACCGCCCTTCGGCAGGATCCCGAGCCGCAGGTTCTCCTCCACGGTGAGGTCGCCGAACACGCTCGTCACCTGGAACTTGAGCCCCATGCCGAGCCGGGCGCGTTGGAACGCCGGGAGCGCCGTCACGTCGGTCTCCCCGAAGCGGATCGTCCCCTCGTCGGCGGCGAGCTTGCCGTAGATCAGGTGCAGGAGCGTGCTCTTCCCGGCCCCGTTGGCCCCGATGAGGCCGCGCAGCTCGCCCGGCTGGAGCGCGAGCGAGACGTGGTCCACGGCCACGAACCCGCGGAAGGACTTCGTGAGCCCCTCGATCGAGAGGACGTTCACGAGGACCGACCGCGGTCGAGGAACCCGAACAGCCCCGCCGGCAGGAACACGATGACGGCGACGAGGATGACCCCGACGACGACGAGCCAGGTGTCGAGCAGGGTGCCCGAGAGTTCCGCCGTGAGGTACGGCAGCATGATCGCGCCGACGATCGGCCCGATGAGCGTCCCGCGGCCACCGAGGACCACCCAGAGCAGCACCAGCGTCGAGGCCGACACGCCGACCGCGCTCGGCGACACGATGCCCTGCCGCGTGAAGAAGAGGGCGCCCGCGAACGCGGCGACGGCGGCCGAGATCACGAAGGCGCGACGCTTGATCCCGGGCACGGAGTAGCCGAGCAGGTCCACGCGGTCCTCGTTGTCGCGGATGCCGCGCAGGACGAGCCCGGTCCGCGATGCGAGGAACGCGCGGAACCCGAGGTAGGTGAGCAGGAGGCAGACCGCCGCGAGCGCGTAGAAGCCGCGACCCTGCCCGAGATCGAGCGCGCCGATGCGCAGGTGCTCGGTCATGAGGATGCCGTTCTGGCCGCCGGTCACCTCGCCGCCGGCGTTGGCCACGCGCTGGCCGACGACGGCGATCGCGAGGGTGACGACGGCGAACTCCACGCCGCGCAGCGCCCCGCGGCCGCTGAAGATGAACCAGGACATCGCGAACGCGAAGAGCGCCACGAGGGCGACGGCGAGGACGATCGCGACCGGGAGCGCCACCGGGAGGAACCCGTAGTCGCGCGTCGTGAGGATGCCGACGAGGTAGCCACCCCCGCCGAAGAACGCGGCGTGCCCGAAGGTGAACAGGCCGCCGAAGCCCCAGATGAGGTCCACCGAGAGGGCGAAGACCGCGTAGAGGAAGTAGCGGCCGACGCGGTCGATGACGAAGAGGTCCTGCGAGAGGAGCGGGAACGCGACGATCGCCGCGAGGAGGGCGATCTCGATCACCCGCCGGATGGGGAGGGCCCCCGCCCCCCCCCCGCCCGCGCGGGGCCCCCCGCCAGACCGCCCCGGCGGGCCCCCCGCGGGGGGGGGGTGCGCC
>JBJTHT010000156.1:0-7995 GCA_046094605.1 Actinomycetota bacterium
CTCGTCCACGCCGTTGCGCGTGCCGCGGAGCCACCGATCGAACCAGCGCGCCATCTGCGGCACGAGGTCGAGGTTCGGCCCGGGTCGCGCGGTCGCGGTGGACTCGTGCCCCCACGGCCCCGCGAGGAGTCGGCGCGGGCACCGACTGGCCCAACGCGTGGCCGCCGCCCAGGCCGGTGACGCTGCGCATCGATCGGGCCGCGAGCGCGCTCGTCCTGCCGGTCCTGGCGGGTCCGCCGCCCGATCCGGCGCCGAACCTCGCCATCCTGTCGCCACCGCCGCCGCACACCCCGGACCCGACGATCACGTGGCAGGTCGTCCGCGGCGACGCGGGCGGCGTGTCGGTCGCCCGTCACGGCGATCCGCGAGGTCGGCGGCGCGTACGCCGTCGAGGCGGGCGGCGTGACCTACGAGGTCGGCTCGCTCGTGATCGCCGCCGACGCGTGGACCAACGACCTCCTGGCGCACCTCGGCACGCGGTTCAACCTGCGCACGACGCTCGAGCAGGTCGCGTACCACCGACCCGGGGATCCCGCGCTGGGGACGCCCGAGCGGTTCCCCGTGTGGATCTGGATGGACGACCCCTCCTTCTACGGCATCCCCGCGTTCGGCGCGCCGGAACCGAAGATCGGTCAGGACGCGGGCGGCGCGGTGACGACCGGCGACACGCGGTCTTTCGAGACGGACCCCGCGTACTCCGCGCGCCTTGATCGCTTCGTCGCCGAGCACCTGCCCGGCGTGCACGGCCCGGTGGTGCGCGAGCTCACGTGTCTCTACGTGATGCCGCCCGACCGTGAGTTCGTGTGCGACCGCGTCCCCGGCCACGAGCGGGCGTTCGTGTTCCAGGGCGCCGCGCACGCGTACAAGTTCGCGGGCATCTTCGGGCGGAGCCTCGCGGAACTCGCGCTCGGCGGTCCGACCACCGCCGACCTCGCGCCGTTCGCGGCGACGCGGCCCTGCCTCACCGATCCGTCGCCCGACTGGAACGCGCTGATCTAGCCGCGCGTCACTGCAGGTCGCGGGGGAACGTGCGGTCCCACGACCGCGACCACCGCGGCGCGCCGTCCTCGGTCGTGTCGAGGTCGAGATGCACGCGGTAGGTCGTCGCGTCCGAGTCGATGCGCCAGCGCGCGGTCGCCGCGACGGTCGCCTCGGGGAACGACACCTCGAAGCGCGCGCTCGCCTCGACCCAGGCGCGACCCGGATCGTCGAGCGCCACGCCGACCTCGCCTTCGCACCGGTGGTCCATCGCCGGCGCGCGACCGACACGCCGCCCGCGTCGCCGCGGACGACCTCCCACGTGATCGTCGGGTCCGGGGTGTGCGGCGGCGGTGGCGGCAGGATGGCGAGGTCCGGCGCCGGATCGGGCGGCGGACCCGCGAGGACCGGCAGGACGAGCGCGCTCGCTGCCCGATCGATGCGCAGCGTCACCGGCGTGGGCGGCGGCCAGGAGTTGGGCCAGTCGGTGCCCGCGACGTCCACGCGGATCCGGTGGCCGGGTTCGAAGATCCACGAGGTCACCTCGAGTTCCACCTCGACGTCGACGGCGACGTCCACCGGCATCGGTTCCGGTCGCTCGCGCGAGACCCGATGCGTCAGGTTCAGCAGACCCCGCGTCACCAGCTGCGACGTGCCGTCGGGATGGACGTCGCAGAGCTTGACCGAGACCGATGCGACCGGCGCGCTCGACGCGATGCGCAGCCGCACGCGCGGATGCCCGAGCACCGCGAGGTCTTCGCCCGGCGCAGCGACGTCGTGGACGAGCGAGTCGGCCTCGTCGGGCCGCTGATCGGTCGGTTGGCCCCACGGCAGGCCGCCCGCGCAGGAGAGCCACGCGGTCGAGCCGACGTCGGGGCGAACGGCGAGCGCGTCGCCCACGGGCGACGCGCTCGCGCGGTCGAGCGGCAGCACGAGATCGCGGTGCCGCTCGACCGGCCACCCGCGCTCCGCCCACCACTCGCCGCGGAAGGATGGGAGATCGAACGCCGGCGGTGTGGGCCGTCGCATGAACGCGGTGATGGACGGTTCCTCGTCCACGCCGTTGCGCGTGCCGCGGAGCCACCGATCGAACCAGCGCGCCATCTGCGGCACGAGGTCGAGGTTCGGCCCGGGTCGCGCGGTCGCGGTGGACTCGTGCCCCCACGGCCCCGCGAGGAGACGGCGCGGACAGCGCAGCCGTTCCATCGCGCGCAGCGCGATGTTCGAGTAGCCGTCGGCCCAGCCGGTGACCAGCATCGTCGCCGCCTCGATCGCGCCGTAGTCGGTGGCGAGCGACCCGTGGCGCCAGTAGTCGTCGAAGCGCTGGTGCGCGAACCAGCGGAACGGCCAGGGTTCCACGTCCTCGATGCGTTCGCGCCACCGCTCGCGCCACCCGTCGCCCGCGACGGCGGGCACCGGCGGAAGCGCGTTGCTCGCGACCATGTAGAGCGGCCAGTCCACGAGGTCGAGTTGCTTCAGCATCCCGCCGAAGAAGTGGACGTCGTCGGCGTACCGGTCGTCCGAGGCGTAGATCGCGCAGATGGCCCGCAGCGCGGGCGGCCGACGCATCGCGACCTGGAGCGCGTTGAAGCCGCCCCACGACGCGCCGAACATCCCGACCACGCCCGTGGACCACGGCTGCGTGGCGAGCCACGCGATCACCCGTTCGAGGTCCTCGTGCTCGCGCGTCTCGTACTCGTCGTGCATCAGGCCCTCGCTCGAACCCGTGCCCCGCAGGTCGAGGCGGCACGACGCGAACCCGAACGAGGTGGCCAGGCGCTCGTGCTGCGCGAGCGTGGCCACGTGCAGGTCGTCCTTGCGGTAGGGCAGCGCCTCGAGGAGCGCCGGCCACGGCCCGTCCCCGTCGGGGAGGAAGACCGTCGCGGCGAGCCGCACGCCGTCGTCCATCGGGATCCACACGTCGCGGCGCAGCATGCGCGGATACTAGGCGGGGCGCGCGCCGGGGCCGCCGGGGCTAGCATCCGCGCATGGCGGAACCGCTCCTCTACGAACGCCTCGCCTGGCCCGAGGTGCGTCGCGCGGTCGAGGAGGACCGCGTGTGCCTGATCCCCGCGGGGACCCTCGAGGATCACGGTCCGCACCTGCCGATCGACACCGACACGCGCATCGCGTCCGAGATCTGCCGCCGCGCCGCCGCGGCGCTCCCCGACGACGTCGTGCTCCTCCCGCCGATCATCCACGGCTACACGCCGCACCACATGGCGTTCCCCGGGCCGATCACGATCGGGTGGGAGACGTTCGTGAAGCACGCCGTCGACATCGGCACCTCGCTCGCGCGGCACGGGTTCCGACGGATGCTGTTCCTCAACGGGCACGGGTCGAACATCCCGCTCATCGAGATGGCCGCCCGCCTCGTCGGTCTCGAACATCCGGGCGTCCTCGCGGCCTCGGCGTTCTACCTCACGAGTCCCGCGGGCCTCGCGACGATCGAGCGCGTGCGGACGACGCCGCGCGGCGGGATGGGCCACGCGTGCGAACTCGAGACCTCCATCTACCTCGCGATCGATCCCGACGCCGTGCGGATGGACCTCGCGGTCGAGGGCGGGAACGCGCTCGAGGGCGACCACTTCTGGCTCGACTGGACCGACGGGCCGCTCCACCTGATGCCGTGGTGGAACGCGCTCTCGCCGACGGGCGTCCACGGCGACCCGACGGCCGCGACCCCCGAGAAGGGCCGGGCCCTCCTGGACGCCGCGGTGGAGGAGTGCATCGGGTACCTCCGGGAACTGCGGACCAAGCCGATCCCCGCCCTGGCCACGCCCGCCACGCACGGCTAGACGACGTCGGGCCGCACCCGGCTTGCGGCCGACCCCGGGTCAGCGGTAGGAACCTCCCGGGAACCCTCGGGGACGGCCCGGGTTCCGTCGAAGGGGGAGACCTGATGCGAGCACGCAGGATGGTGGCCGCCGCCGCGCTGGCCGCGGTGACGCTGGGGATCGTCGGCGGCGCGGCGTTCGCCCAGACCGCCGAGGAGTCGCCGGCCGAGAAGGTCGTGTTCACCTGGGGCGGCACCGGTGAACCGGATTCGCTGAACCCGATGACCGGCTACCTCGCGGTCGACTTCTACTTCTGGACGGCCGCCTACCACCTGCTCGTGGACTACGACGAGAACTTCGGCGTCGACGCGGACAGCGGCCTCGTGACCGACGTGCAGGTCGGCGCGGACAACATGTCGTTCACGTACACGATCCGCTCGGGCATCCTCTGGTCCGACGGCGAACCGCTCACCGCGCGCGACGTGGCGTTCACCCTGAACCTCTACAAGGACCGCAACGCCTACCTGCCCTCCACCTACCTCGGCCTCATCGACGGGCCGGTGACGGCGCCCGACGACACGACGGTCACCTTCCGCACGACGCAGCCCACGGGGCTCTTCTCGGGTCAGGCGCCGTACATCTACGCCTACATCCTGCCCGAGCACGTCTGGGGCGCGATCGAGAAGCCCAAGGGCTACGAGAACGTGCCGATGGTGGGCAGCGGCCCGTTCGTCGTGACCGAGTACGAGGTCGGCGAATACGTGAAGCTCGAGCGGAACCCGAACTGGGCCGGCGACGAGCCCTACGTGGACGAGCTGATCTACCGCATCTTCAAGAACGAGGACGCGCTCGCCGAGGCCCTCAAGGCCGGCGAGGTGGACCTCGCGTACTTCAGTTCCTCCAACGTGTACAACTCGCTCGCCGACGAGCCCGACATCTCCCGGATGGCGGGCACGATCCCCTCGTTCTCCGAGATCGCGATGAACGCGGGCTCGGCGACGGCACCCGCGACCGACACCTTCACGCCGCACGGAGACGGCCACCCGGCGCTCGCGGACGCCGTCGTGCGCAAGGCGATCCGCATGGCCATCGACTCGCAGCAGCTCGTGGACAAGGTGCTGCTGGGGTACGGCCAGGCGGGCGACACGATCATCCCGCCCGTGTCGGTGGCCGGTGCACGGTACGAACCGACCGGCGACGAGACGATCGCGTGGGACATCGCCGGGGCCAACGCGATGCTCGACGCCGCGGGATACGCGGACTGCGACGGGGACGGCGTCCGCGAGATGCCCGACTGCGGTCGCTCGCTCGTGTTCCGCTACGCGGTCCGCACGAGCGAGCAGTCGTCGGTGGACGCCGCGGAGTTCGTGCGTCCCTGGCTGGCCGAGATCGGCATCGACGCGCAGGTCGAAGCGATGACCTCCGCCGCCCTCGGCGACCTCATCGTGCAGGGCAACTACGATCTCTTCTCGTGGGGCTGGATCCCCGACCCGGATCCGGACGTCGCGCTCGGGTGGTTCACCTGCGACTCGCGCCCGGCCGACGGTGAGTCCTACGGGAACAACGACGCGTACTACTGCAACCCGGAGTACGACGCGCTCTACGAGCGGCAGCGCGCGGAGCTCGACCCGACCGCCCGCTGGGAGCTGGTCCACGAGATGCAGCGCATCTTCTACGAGGACAGCGCGTACGCGGTCATGTGGTACGACCCGATCCTGCAGGGCTACCGCACCGATACCTTCGAGGGCTACAACCCCCAGCCCCAGCCCGAGGGCGACCTGCTCGAGGGCTACGGCGGACCGAGCACCGTGTGGACGACGCTGCGCCCCGTGGGGACGGCCGTCGACACCGGGGCGCGCACCCGCGGGCTGTCGTCGGGGGTGTGGATCGGCGTGGTGCTCGCGGCGGTCGCGGTGTTCGCGCTGGTCGCGTCGCGCCGACGCCGCTCGGGCGACGACGAAGCCTGATCCGGGGCGAGGGTGAGGAGGTACCTGCTCGGCAAGGTCCTGCAGACCCTCCTCACCCTCGCCTTCGTCCTCGTCTTCAACTTCTTCCTCTTCCGGGTCCTGCCCGGTGATCCCGCCGCGCTGCTGCTCCGCGGCACCTCGGCCTTCAGTCCCGAGAACGTGGCGCAGATGCGCGAGGACCTCGGCCTGGACCGGCCGCTGCCCGCGCAGTTCGTGAGCTACGTCGTCGACACGGCGACGCTCAACTTCGGGCAGTCCTTCTTCCTCAAGGGCGCCGACGTGGCCGAGGTGGTCGGCGACAAGCTCTGGCCGACCGTGCTCCTCGTCGGACTCTCGACGATCGCCTCGACCCTGATCGGCCTGTGGATCGGGATCCGCGGCGGGTGGCGACCGGGCGGGCGCTTCGACGTCGCCTCGCAGGGCTTCACGTTGTTCGTCTACGCCATGCCGGAGTTCTGGTTCGGGATCCTGATGCTGATGTTCTTCTCCGGGTTCCTCGGCCTCCTGCCGACGGGCGGCTACGCGACGCCGGGGGCGGACCTCACCGGGCTGGCGCACGCCGTGGACGTCCTCAACCACATGGTGCTGCCCTTCCTCGTCCTCACGGTGGCCTACCTCGGCGAGTACGCCCTGATCATGCGGAACTCGATGATCGACGTGATCGGCGACGACTTCATCACGACCGCGCGCGCCAAGGGCGTCCGGGAACGCGACGTGCTCTGGCGCCATGCCGTCCCCAACGCGCTCCTGCCCACGATGACGGTGACGTTCCTCTCGCTCGGGTTCGTGTTCTCGGGCGCGATCACGGTGGAGTACGTGTTCTCCTGGCCGGGCGTCGGCTGGCTCTCGGTGCAGGCGATCACCAACAAGGACTACCCGCTGCTGCAGGCGCTGTTCCTGCTGTTCTCGGGCGCGGTCATCGTGGCGAACCTCCTCGCCGACCTCCTCTACTCCAGCCTCGACCCGCGGGTGCGGGCCCGATGAGCGCCGCCCTGACGTCGCCGCGCGCGGTCGTCCGCGCGCGGCGACGCGCCGCGCTCCGGCGGACCTGGACCGTGTTCCGCGCGAACCGCATGGGGGTCTGGGGCCTCGCGATCCTCTCGGTGTTCGTGCTCGTCGCGCTCCTCGCGCCGCTCCTCGTGGACCGCGAGGCGCTCTCCGCGACGTGCACCTGCAACGGGACGCCCTACTCGCCGCCCTCGGCGGCGTTCCCCTTCGGCACCGACAACCTCGGTCGCTCCGTCCTCGCGCTCACGATCTGGGGATCGCGCATCTCGCTCCTCGTGGGGTTCCTCGCGACGCTCATCTCGGTGTTGATCGGGGCGGTCGTCGGCATCGCGGCGGGCTACCTCGGCCGGACCTCCGAGTCGGTGCTCATGCGCCTGACCGACTGGTTCCTCGTGATCCCGTTCCTGCCGCTCGCGATCGTGCTGGCCTCCGTGCTCGGCCGCTCGCTCGTGGTCATCGTCCTCGTGATCGGCCTCACCTCGTGGCCCGCGACCGCGCGCATCGTGCGCGCGCAGGTCCTGACCGTGAAGACCCGCCCCTACGTGGAACGCGCCCGCGCCCTCGGCGCCTCGGGCTGGCACCTCGTCACGCGCCACGTCCTCCCGAACGTCGGCCCGCTCATCTTCGCCAACACGATCCTCACGATCGCCATCGCGATCCTCTCCGAGACCACGCTCTCGTTCCTGGGCCTCGGCGATCCGCTGAACATCTCGTGGGGGACCCTGCTCGAGTTCGCGTTCAACGGCGGCGCGGCGACGAGCGGCCAGTGGTGGTGGCTCGTGCCGCCCGGCCTCGCGATCGTCATCGTCGTGCTCGCGTTCACGATGTGTGGGTTCGCCCTCGACGAGGTCTTCAACCCGAGGCTCCGCCGCCGATGAGCGTCCTGTCCGTGCGCGACCTCCGCGTCACCTACCGCACGCGTGGCGGCGCGGTCCCCGCGGTGCGTGGGGTCTCCTTCGACATCGGTCGCGGCGAGGTCCTCGGGATGGCGGGGGAGTCGGGGTGCGGGAAGTCCACGATCGTGAACGCGGCGATGCGCCTGCTGCCCGCCGACACCGAGGTGACCGGCCAGGTCCTCCTCGACGGCGAGGACGTCCTCGCGATGAAGCCCGGCCGCCTGCGCGCCGTGCGGTGGGCCGGCGCGTCGGTGATCTTCCAGGGTTCGCTCCAATCGCTGAATCCCGTGCGGACGATCTGCGACCCGATCGAGGAGGCGATGCTCGTGCACGGTGCGACCGATGTCGAAGGAGACCCCACGCACCGCG
>JBJTHT010000157.1:0-2093 GCA_046094605.1 Actinomycetota bacterium
TCGCCGCGGACCCCGCGGCGACGGCCCGCGCCTACGCCGCCGCGATCGGCGAGACGCTCGACCTCGTCGCCGATCCGGCCCGCCGTGCCCTCGCCCGGTGGGCGCGCGCCCTCGCGGACCGGGGGGCGACCGAGGCGGACCTCGCGGCCGGCGCGGGCGCGCGCTACGCGGCGGCGCTCGAGGCGCTCGTCGCTGCCCCGGGCGCGCAGGTCCCGCCGCTAGACTGACGCGCGTCCCTTCCCCTCCAGGAGACCCGTGGCGTCGCTGACCGGGACCGTCGAGCGCACCTCCCAGCCGCCCCGCCTGCGGGTCGGGCCGCGCCTGCGTGAACTCGCCCGCCACCGCGAGGTCCTCGCGAACCTGATCCGCCGGGAACTCCGCGTGAAGTACACGGCCTCGGCGCTCGGCGCGCTCTGGTCGGTGCTCAACCCCGTGGTGTTCCTCGCGGTGTTCTCCTTCGTGGTGCGCGTCACGGGCAACACCGTCCCCGACTTCCCGATCTACCTCCTCGCGGGGCTCCTCCCGTGGAACCTCTTCTCGACCGCGATCTCGACGGGCACGCGGTCGGTCGTGGACAACGCGAACCTCGTGAAGAAGGTGGCGTTCCCGCACGAGATCCTGCCGCTGGCCGCGGTCGGCGTGGCGGTCGTGGACTTCGTGCTGCAGAGCGCGGTGCTCCTCGTCGCGATCGTCCTGACCGGCCATGCGCTGCTCGTGCCGGAACTGTTCCTCTACCCGCTCGCCGTGGTCGCGCTGCTCGTCGTGACGCTCGCCGCGACGCTCTGGCTCGCGGCGCTCAACGTCCGCTACCGTGACGTGCAGCACCTGCTCTCGATCGGGCTGCTCGTCTGGTTCTGGTTCACGCCGATCGTCTACACGGGTGCGCTCGTCCAGCGCGCGCTCGACGGTCGCGCGCTCGCGGGGCTCCCGCTCTGGGACGTGTTCCTCGTGAACCCGATGGCCTCCGTCGTGTTCGGGTTCCAGCGCGCGCTCTACGGCGTCGTCGCGCCGGCCGGCGCGGGCGGGCCGGTGCTCCCCGAGGTCTCCGTCGGGTGGCTCGCCGGCGTGCTCGGCGGCGTCACGCTCGTCGGGCTCCTGCTGCTGCGGCTCACGTGGGGGCGGTTCTTCGACGCCTCCGGGGACTTCGCGGAGGACCTGTGAGCGCCGCGATCGAGGTCCGCGACGTCTCGAAGGTGTTCCGGCTCCACCGCGAACGCCCCTCGTCGCTCAAGGCGCGCCTCCTCGGCGGGCGTTCGCGCGCCGAGGACTTCTGGGCGCTGCGCGAAGTCGCGTTCGACGTCGCCCCCGGTTCGACGATCGGCCTGATCGGCCACAACGGATCGGGCAAGACCACGCTGCTCAAGATCATCGCGGGGATCCTGCGCCCGACCGCGGGGACGGTCGTGCAGCGCGGGCGCCTCGCGGCGCTGCTCGAACTGGGCGCCGGGTTCCATCCCGAGCTCACCGGGCGCGAGAACGTCTACCTGAACGCCTCGTTCCTCGGTCTCTCGCGCGCGCGGACCGACGCCGTCTACGACGCGATCGTGGACTTCGCGGAACTGGGCGGGTTCATGGACACGCAGGTGAAGTTCTACTCGTCGGGGATGCTCGTGCGGCTCGGCTTCGCCGTCGCGGTCCACGTCGACCCCGAGGTGCTCCTGATCGACGAGGTGCTCGCGGTCGGCGACGAGGCGTTCCAGGCCAAGTGCATCGATCGCATCCGCGGCGTGCGCGAGGCCGGCGGCACGATCGTGCTCGTCTCGCACGCGCTCGACACCGTCGTCGCGATGTGCGACGCGGCCGTGATGCTCCACCGCGGACGCATCCACGCGGAGGGTCGACCCGCCGACGTCGTGCAGCAGATGCGTCACGCGCTGCTCGACGAGGCCTACGTCCCCGAGGAGGGGAACCGCGAGGTCGAGATCGACGCGGTCGAGTTCCGCTACGAGGGCGCCGAGCGCGGCGCCGCCCTCCATCGCGGGGAACCGTTCGCCATCCAGGTGGACCTGGTCGCCCACGGTGCCGGGGGGGGGGGGTGGGGAACCGCAAGCATATAAAAAAGGAACCGCGCAACCCCCCACCCCACCCCCCCC
>JBJTHT010000158.1:0-3565 GCA_046094605.1 Actinomycetota bacterium
GTCCCGCCGCATCCGCCGCATCCGGCGCCTCCACGGTTCCGTGGGCCCCGGGTGCTACCGTGCTCCCATGCGAAACCGTCCCCGCTTCCGCGCGACCGTCGCCCTCCTCGTGGGGGCCTGGTTCACCCTCCTCGCCCCGTCCGCCTCTGCCGTGCCCGCCTGCGTCCTCGGGGCGACCGTCATGACCGTGACGATCGGCGACGGCGAGACGGCGAGCCTCACCAACGACGGTACGAACGTCGCCGTGACCGAGGCGGGCTGTTCCTTCACCCTGGCGAGCGTGACCGGCATCACGGTCAACGGGAGCGCCGGCGCGAACACGCTCTCCGTCACCGCCCCGTCCAGCGGAACCTGGTCCTACCCGCTCATCACCCTGGCGCTCGGGGCCGGCGCGAACGCGGTCCAGATCGAGGGCTCGGGCGTCGTGGACACCATCACCCTCGCGACGCGCTTCGCGGGCGGCGCGACCGCGACGACGACCACCGTGAACGGCAACGCGGGCAACGACAACGTCAACGCCGCCGACTGGGCGGGCGTCGTGGTGCTGAACGGCGGCGACGGCGACGACCTGCTCACCGGGTCGGCGCAGGCCGACACGATCTCGGGCGGCGCGGGCACCGACACCATCGCGGGCCGCGGCGGCGCCGACACCCTCGACGGCGGCCTCGGCGACAACGACGTCGCCGACTACGGCGGTTCCGCGGCGGGCGTCACCGTCACGGTGAACGCCCTCACGGGCAACGTCGGCGGCGACGCCGCGGGCGACACGCTCGTGGGCATCGAGGACCTCGTCGGTTCCACGCACCGGGACGTGCTCACGGGCGACGCGAAAGCCAACGGCCTCACCGGCGGCGCGGGCAACGACACGCTCCAGGGCCTCGGCGGCGCCGACGTCCTCGCGGGCGGCGACGGCAAGGACACCGCGTCCTACTCGGCGTCCACCGCGGCCGTGACGGTCACCCTCGGCGGCGGGCTCTCCGGCGGCGACGCCGCGGGCGACACGCTGTCGGTGGAGAACCTCACCGGTTCCGCCTACAAGGACCAACTCACCGGCGATGCGAACAACAACAGGATCGACGGCCTCGGCGGCGCCGACGTCCTCAAGGGCGGCGACGGCAACGACACGATCTCCGGCGGCGGCGGCGACGACAAGCTCGCGGGCGGCCCGGGCATCGACATCCTCTCCTACGCCTCCGCGACGGCCAAGGTCACCGTGGACCTCGGCACGGGCGTCGCCACCGGGCAGGGACCCGACACCTTCTCCGGCTTCGAGAACGTGACCGGCGGGCCCGGCGACGACCTGATCCGCGGCAACGCCGCGCGCAACGTGATCCGCGGCGGCGCGGGTTCCGATGCGATCTCGGGCTTCGGTGGCAACGACAAGCTGATCGGCAACGGCGGCGCCGACAGCCTCGTCGGCGGCGACGGCGACGACGCGCTGAACGGCGGGGTGGGTCAGGACGCGTGCCAGGGGGGAACGGGGACCACCACGTACACCTCCTGCGAGTCGCGCTGAGTCCCGGCCTGACGACCCCCGTCCCGCGTCCCGCGCGCCCGTGAAGACCCGCGACGACATCCGCAACGTGGCCATCGTGGCCCACGTGGACCACGGCAAGACCACGCTCGTGGACGCCATGCTCTGGCAGTCCGGGGCCTTCCGCGCGAACCAGGACGTCGCCGAGCGCGTCATGGACTCGATGGACCTCGAGCGCGAGAAGGGCATCACGATCCTCGCGAAGAACACCGCGGTCGAGCACGGCGGCCTGAAGATCAACATCATCGACACCCCCGGCCACGCCGACTTCGGCGGCGAGGTGGAACGCGGTCTCACGATGGTGGACGGCGTGCTCCTGCTCGTGGACGCGAGCGAGGGCCCCCTCCCGCAGACGCGCTTCGTCCTGCGCAAGGCCCTCGAGTCGCGCCTGCCCGTGATCCTCGTCGTGAACAAGGTGGACCGCCCCGACGCGCGCATCGCCGAGGTCGTCCACGAGGTCGAGGAACTGTTCCTCGACCTGGACGCCGACGAGCACCAGATCGGGTTCCCGATCCTCTACGCCAACGCCCGCGCCGGTCGATGTGGCCGCTCGCCCGATGACCTCGCGACGGACCTGGAACCGCTCTTCGAGACGATCCGCGACCACGTCCCGCCGCCTGCCTACGACCCCGAGCACCCGCTCCAGGCCCTCGTGACGAACCTCGACGCCTCGCCCTACGTCGGGCGCATCGCGCTCTGCCGCGTGCGCCACGGCGTGATCCGCCGCGGCCAGCAGGTCGCCTGGTGCCGCACCGACGGGTCCACGCAGATGGTCAAGATCACCGAGCTCTACGTCACGCAGGCGCTCGACCGCGTGGACGCCGACGAGGCCGGCCCCGGCGAGATCATCGCGATCGCCGGCATCGAGGACATCACGATCGGGGAGACGCTCGCCGACCCGGCCGACCCGCGCCCGCTCCCGGTGATCGCCGTGGACGAGCCGAGCCTCTCGATGACGATCGGCGTGAACACCTCGCCGCTCGCCGGCCTCGACGGCGACAAGCTCACCGCCCGACAGATCCGTGCGCGCCTCGCGCAGGAGGTCGTCGGGAACGTCTCGATCCGTGTCCTCGACACCGAGCGCCCCGACACCTGGGAGATCCAAGGCCGCGGCGAGCTCCAGCTCGCGATCCTCGTCGAGATCATGCGCCGCGAGGGCTTCGAGCTCACCGTCGGCAAGCCCGAGGTCGTCACCCGCACGATCGACGGGGCGCTCTGCGAGCCGATGGAACGCGTCGCGATCGACGCCCCCGAGGACTACCTCGGCGTCGTCTCGCAGCTCCTCGCGCTGCGCCGCGGCCGCCTCGAGCAGATGGTCAACCACGGCACCGGCTGGGTCCGCATGGAGTACCTCGTGCCCGCGCGCGGCCTGATCGGGTTCCGCACGGAGTTCCTCACGGAGACCCGGGGAACCGGCCAGCTCCACCACGTCTTCGAGGGCTACGAACCCTGGCACGGGGAACTGAAGACCCGCCCGACCGGTTCCCTGATCGCGGACCGGCGCGGCCAGGCCACGACCTTCGCCCTGCTCAACCTCCAGGAGCGCGGCGCGCTCTTCACCGACCCCGGCGACGAGGTCTACGAGGGGATGATCGTGGGGGAGAACCCGCGGTCCGAGGACATGGACGTGAACCCCACGAAGGAGAAGAAGCAGACGAACATGCGCGCTTCCGGCGCCGAGGAACTCGTGCGGCTCATCCCCGCGCGCGACCTCTCGCTCGAGCAGGCCCTCGAGTTCATCCGCGGCGACGAGTGCGTCGAGGTCACGCCGACGAGTGTGCGCCTGCGCAAGGTCCTGCTCTCGCAGAACGACCGGACCAAGGCCGGCCGGGTGGCGGGGGGGGGGGGGGCGGGCCCGCGCGCCCGGGCGCCCCCCCCCGCCCCGCAGGTCGCTACTCCTCGATGTCGATGCGCTCGATCGTGACGGGCGTGCGCGGCTTGTCGGAGGAGTCCGTGGGGACCACCGCGATCGCCGCGACGACGTCGTAGCCCTCGACGACCTGGCCGAAGATCGTGTGGCGGTCGTTGAGG
>JBJTHT010000159.1:0-4514 GCA_046094605.1 Actinomycetota bacterium
AGTTCTCGCCCACGTCGCCGAGCCCCGCCGCGAGGGCGACGGCGATGCGCTCCGGCGGGACCGACTTCGTCGCACCGACGAGGGTCACGCCGGCAGGATCTCGTCCGACGCGTGCGCATGCGTCCGCGATACACGCGCGTGCGTGGGCGAGCCGCGACGCGATGTCGTCGGCGAGGTCGGCGGGTCCGGTGGGTTCGGGCATGAGGTGCGAGGGCGGGGGCGCGAGGAGGCGACCTTCCCCCGCCTCCGGGAGCGCCCCCGCCCTCGCACCTCATGCCCGAACCCACCGGAACCGCCGACCTCGCCGACGACATCGCGTCGCGGCTCGCCCACGCGCGCGCGCGTATCGCGGACGCATGCGCGCGCGTCGGACGAGATCCTGCCGACGTGACCCTCGTCGGTGCGACGAAGTCGGTCCCGCCGGAGCGCATCGCCGTCGCCCTCGCGGCGGGGCTCGGCGACGTGGGCGAGAACTACGTCGGCGAGCTCCGGACGAAGCAGCCGCTCCTGCCGGACGCGACCTGGCACTTCATCGGAACCCTCCAGGCCGGGACCGCGCGCCACGTGGCGGCCCACGCCGACGTGGTCGAAACGCTCGCCCCGGGGAGCGCCCCGGTCCGACTCTCCGCGCGCCTGGCCGCCCTCGGCCGCACGGTCCCGTGCCTCATCGAGGTGGATCTGACGGGGGAGCGCCCGGGGGTCGCGCCGGAGGATCTCCTCGCGTTCGCCGACCGCATGGCAGGTCTCCCCGGCATCCGGCTCGTCGGCCTCATGACCCTCCCGCCGGCCGAGCCCGACCCCGAGGCGGCGCGCCCCTTCTTCCGCCGGTTGCGGGCGCTCCGGGACACCCTCCGGGAAACCCACCCCGAGGTGCTTGCATTGAGCATGGGGATGTCGCTGGATTACACCGTCGCCGTCGAGGAAGGCGCTACGATGGTGCGCCTGGGAACGGCGCTCTTCGGAGGGCGCCGATAGGAGGCACGGATGGTCAGCGCGTGGAAGAAGACCCTCGGATACCTCGGCCTGGTCGAGGAGGACGAGGACGACTTCATGGCCCCCGAGGAGCGCGTCCGCGGCTCCGAGACGGAGATCCGGCGGTTCCGCCCGGCCGCCGTGCGGTCCGTGCCCGCCGACCCGGAGCCGATGGTGCGCACGATGGCACCGGCGCGCGCGACCGCGGGGACGATCCACCGCTCCGAGCCGAAGCGCTACAACGACGCCGAGGATTTCGCCCGCCGGTTCCGTGAGGGCGTGCCGGTGATCATGAACCTCCAGAACGCCGACGACACCACGGGTCGTCGCCTCATCGACTTCGCATCGGGGCTCGTGTTCGCCCTCGACGGTCGTCTCGAGATCGTCGCGAGTCGCGTGTACCTCCTCACGCCGCCCAACGTCGAGGTGTCGGCGGAGGATCGCGAACGCCTGGCCGGCGGCGGGTTCTTCAACCAGTTCTGAAGTGGGGGCCACCGGGTTCGCCGGGGTCCTCTGCGCGCTGCTGACCGTCTACGGATGGGTGCTGCTCGCGCACGTCCTGCTCTCGTGGGCATCGCTCTTCGGCGCGCCGATGTCCTCCGGGGT
Source organism: Actinomycetota bacterium (assembly GCA_046094605.1). Taxonomy (GTDB): domain Bacteria; phylum Actinomycetota; class UBA4738; order UBA4738; family HRBIN12; genus JBJTIF01. The sequence continues at coordinate 1,579 of JBJTHT010000159.1, forward strand.
CCTGCGCGCGGTCTCGGATGCGATCGATGCGCTCGTGCGTCCCGTCCTCGCACCGCTCCGGAGTATGATTCCGCCCGTTCGCGCCGGTGGCGTGGGGATCGATCTCTCCGTCATCGTCGCGTTCGTGGTCCTGCAGGTCCTCACGAACGTCCTCTGCTGACGCGGGGGAGCGACCGAACGAACGCCAGGAACCATCCGAACCGATGAGCCGAGCGGGAGGAACGACGATGCGGATGCCGTGGGGCAAGGAGCGCGACGAGGTGCGGTCCACCGGTGGGTCGCTGACACCCGTCGACGTGCAGCAGGTCCAGTTCCGTCTCGCCTTCCGCGGCTACAACGAGGGTGACGTCGACGCGTTCCTGGACCGCGTGACGGAGGACCTCACCGCGCGCATCGAGGAGCGCGAACGGCTGCTCCGCCAGGCCGGGACGAGCGGCGCCGCCGGCGAACTCGACCCCTCGATCCTCGCCGACGCGCGGCGCGAGGCCGACGCGATCGTCGCGAAGGCGCGCGCCGAGGCGGCCGAGATCGTCCGCGCCGCGATGGCCGAGGCCGCCGTGGCGCGCGCCGCATCCGGTGACGGACAGCCGCTCACCGCCGAGGACCGTGGCGCCCTCGCGCCCTTCCTCAAGCGCGAGCGCGAGTTCCTCCAGAACCTCGGCGCGATCGTGCAGGCGCACGCCGAGGAGATGCGCTCGATGGTCAACACGTTGAAGGGAACGGGCGCCCCGCGGGGCGAGGCCTGAACCGGAGCGCGGTTCCGCTCTACGCCGCGGCGGGGGTCCTGCTGGCCGTCGCGATCGCCGCGTCCATCATCGGGCTCGCCGTGGACGCCGCCGACGCGTTGCTCGCCGGCTTCCTCGCGGGTCTCGGCGCGATCCTGCTCCTCGTGACGGGCGCTGCGCGGTCACATCCGGCGGAGCGTCAGCGCGAGCGCTGATCCGTCGACGTCGACCGTCGCCGCGTAGGTCGCATCCCCGAGCGGCGCGTCGAGCACCTCGGCGGCCAACACCTCGGCGGCGATGATCTCGCGATGCGCCGCGATGGCCGCCGCGAGGCCGCCGTCCGCGACGAGGCCCAGGACGATGCGGTCACCGACCGCGAGATCCGCCGCGCGGCGCGCGTCCTGGACGGTGCGGACGACCTCCTCGGGTGCGATCTCGACGGGACCGGAGGGGAGCGTGACGGACACGCGCGCACCGGCGGCGAGGTGGCCCGCCAGCGTGCCGTCGTCCCGCTCGAGCGCGGCGGCGACCTCCTGGACGGCGGGTCCGAGGCGTCTGCCGAGGACGCGGAAGTCGGGCTTGGCGCGGACCGCCGGACCGGAGGCCGCGAAGGAGACCTCCCGCACGTTCAGTTCCTCGGCCACGATCGCGAGGAGCGGGCCGAGCGCCGCCGGATCCGCCGCGCCGTGGACCACGGCACCGGCGAGCGGTTGCCGAACGCGCATCTTGGATTCCGTGCGCACGCGCCGACCGAGTTCCACGACCGCGCGGGCGGTCGCCATCGCGGCCTCGAGCGCGTCGTCCTCGAGCGAGGGATCGCCCGCGGGGTAGTCGGAGAGGTGCACCGAATCGGGGTCCCCCCCGCGCCCCGCGGCGAGGTTGCGCCACAGGGCGTCGGCGATGAACGGGGTGAATGGCGCGAGCAGCTGCGCGAGCGTGACGAGGCAGGTGTGGAGCGTCGCGAACGCGGCGGCGGCATCGGCGCCTCCCTCGCCGCCGACGTCCCAGAAGCGGCGGCGCGCCCGACGCACGTACCAGTTCGAGAGGTCGTCGAGGAATGCCTCGATCGCACGACCGGCCCCGGTCGCGTCGTAGGCCTCGAGCCCGGTCCGCGCCGCGGCGCTCGTGGGCGCGAGCCGCGAGGGGCTCCAGCGAGCGAGGAGCGGACGCGCGCCCGGCGCCGGGGCGGAGGCCTGCGGGTCGTAGCCGCTCGCGTTCGCGTAGGTGACGAAGAACGCGTAGACGTTCCAGAGCGTGAGGTGGAACCGCCGCACGACCTCGTCGAGGATCTCGTGGCCGACCCGGCGTGACGCCCAGGGGGAGCCGCCCGTGAGCAGGAACCACCGGATCGCATCGGCACCCTGGCGGTCCAGGGCCTCGAACGGGTCGATCACGTTGCCGAGGGACTTCGACATCTTGCGCCCATCGGTGTCGACGAGGTGCCCCAGGCACACGACGTTGCGATAGGCCGCTCCGTCGAAGTGGAGCACGCCCTCCGCCATGAGCGTGTAGAACCAGCCGCGCGTCTGGTCGATCGCCTCCGAGATGAAGTCGGCCGGGAAGTGGCGCTCGAACGCCTCGACTCCCCGGCCGAGGTCCGGCTGGTACGCCCACTGGGCGAAGGGCATCGCGCCGGAGTCGTACCAGGTGTCGATCACGACCGGGATGCGTCTCGCCTCGCCACCGCAGTCCGGGCAGGGGAACGTGACGTCGTCGATGAACGGCCGGTGCGGATCGATCCCCGTGACGTCCCGTCCGGCCCGTTCCGAGAGGTCCGCGAGGGAACCGATCGCCGTGTCGTGGTCGGCGGCGCAGCGCCAGATCGGGAGCGGGGTGCCCCAGTACCGCTCGCGCGAGAGCGCCCAGTCCACGTTGTTCTCGAGCCAGTCGCCGTAGCGGCCGTCGCGGATGTGCTCGGGGAACCAGTTGACCGACCGGTTCACCTCGAGGAGCCGGTCGCGGACCGCGGTCGTGCGGATGTACCACGAGGTGCGCGCCATGTAGAGGAGCGGCGTCCCGCACCGCCAGCACATCGGGTAGGTGTGCTCGATCGTCCCCGCCACGACGAGGACGCCCCGCGTGCGGAGGTCCTCGATGATCACCGGGTCGGCCTCCTTGAAGAAGCGACCCCGCACGAACGCCGGCGCGATGTCGGTGAAGCGACCCTCAGCGTCCACCGGCTTGAAGATCGGCCAGCCCTCGCGGCGTCCG
>JBJTHT010000160.1:0-3550 GCA_046094605.1 Actinomycetota bacterium
TCGCGGTGACCGCGGTGCAGTTCGCCGACCAGCCGACGAACACCGTCCCCGTCGTCCACGTCGCCGATCACCGCGATCTCGACGCGCGGCCCGTGCACCCGCGCGAGCGCCCCGAGCGCCGTCCCGAACACCGACGCCGCCAAGTGCGCGATCTCGCGGCGTCCATCGTCACCTCGCACGTCGTCGCGGTGACCGGGGTGCAGTTCGCGGACCAGCCGCGGAACACCGACCCCGACGAGGGTGTCGCCGTGAGGGTCACGACGGTGCCGGTCGCGAACGCGCGTGAGCAGGTGCTCCCGCACGAGATGCCGGTCGGGCTCGAGGTGACCGTCCCGGTCCCGCTCCCCACGGAGGACCTCGTGACGCTCAGGGTGTACGTGATCTGCGCGAAGTTCGCGGTGATCGTGCGGTTCGTGGTCAGCGACACCGTGCAGGTGTTCGCCGAGACCGACGGGCAGTTCGTCCAGCTCGCGAAGCGGTATCCGGTCGCGGGCGCGGCGGTGAGCGTGATGCTCGTGCCGTAGTTCACCGTCGTCGAACAGGTCGACCCGCAGTCGATGCCCCCGACGTTCGACGTCACCGTCCCGAGGCCGGTCTTCGCCGCGGTGAGCGTGCGGACGCCCTGGAAGGTCGCCGTGACCGTCTTCGCCGCGTCCATCGTCGTCTGGCAGATCGTCGCGGCAGTCCCGAGGGTGCAGTTCGCCGACCAGCCGACGAACACCGACCCCGTCGAGGCCACCGCTGCGAGCGTCACGGTCGTCCCGACCGCGAACCGCGCCGAGCAGACCGAGCCGCAGGAGATGCCGCTCGGCGTCGACGTGATCGTCCCCGCACCGGCCCCGAGGCTCGTCTTCGACACCGTGAGCGTCGCCGCCGGCGCGAAGGATGCCCCCACCGATCGCGCGGAGTTCGCGGGGAGGGTGCAGGTCGTCGTCGTGCCGCCGCCGTCGCCCGACCACCCGGTGAACACCGACCCCGAGGCGGCCGTCGCGGTGAGCGTCACGGTCGTCCCGTAGAGGAAGTTCGCGGAGCACGTCGCGCCGCACGAGATGCCCGAGGGCGACGAGGTCACCGTGCCCGACCCCGTCCCGGACTTCGTGACGGCGATCGTCCGACGCCCGCAGAGCGACTGCATCGCGCCGACGTCGAGCCGGTCGCCGGTCAGGGTGATGCCCGAGAGCGAGGCGGTCGGCGCGCCGGCGTCGAGGACCGCCTGGCGGAGCTGCGTCCCCCCGAGGGCGGGCGTGATCGAGGCGCAGAGGGCGATCGCGCCGGTCACGTGCGGGGAGGCCATCGAGGTGCCGCTCGCGACCGCGTAGCCGCCGGGGTAGGTCGAGACGATCCCCACGCCCGGGGCGCCGAGGTCGACGCTCGTCGCGCCGGTGTTCGAGAAGCCCGCGAGCGCGCCGGAGCGGTCGATGGCCGCGACGGACACGACGCAGTCCCACGCGCGCGTCGCCGTCGCGCAGGAGTAGCTCGCCGGGTAGAACGGGAGCGTGTCGTTGTTCGTCCCGTTGTTCCCCGCCGCCGCGACGAAGAGGATGCCCGCGTTGCCGCCGCGGATGATGGCGTCGATGAGCGTCTGACTGACCCCGGTCCCGCCCCAGGAGTTGTTCGTCGCGACGACGTTGAGGCCGCGGTTGAGCTTCAGGTCGGTGAAGTAGTCGACCGCCGCCGCGCCCGCGGAGACCGAGACCGAGCCTCCGGCGCTCCCGACCTTGCCCGAGATCATCCGCACCGACCAGTTGACCCCCGCGACGCCGACGCCGTTACCGCCGACCGCCCCGATCGTCCCCGCGACGTGCGTCCCGTGCCCGTTGTCGTCGTAGGGGTCGGCATCACCGTTCCAGAAGTCGTAGCCGTAGCGATCGTCGGTGAACCCATTGCCGTCGTCGTCGACCCCGTTGCCCGCGATCTCGTTCGGGTTGCCGACGTTGGCAGCGAGGTCGGGATGGCCGTACGCGAGCCCGGAGTCGATGACGCCGACGTAGATCGCGCTCGACCCGGTCGCGCCGGCGGCCCAGGCCTCCCCCGCCTGGCTGCCGTACGCGTTCGCCGGCGTCGTCGTGTCGCCGTACATCCCCCAGAGGTCGTAGCCACCGCAGCCGCCGCTCGCGACGTAGCACGGGTCGTTCGAGGTCGCGTCGAGGCGGTAGAGGAGGTCGGCCTCCGCGTCGCGGACGCCCGGTCGGCCGCGGAGCGCCGCGATCGCGGCGCCGACGGCCATCCCCTCCGGGAGCCGCAGCACCTCGGCGTCGGGGGCGAGGGGCGAGATCGTGCGGTGCCGGGTTGCGCCGACCGCGGCGCGGGCCGCGTCGCGCTGCGCCGCAGAGGCTCCCAGCTCGAAGCCCACGAGCACGACGCCCACGCGGTAGTCGCCCCCGCTCGCGGCGGGGGCGGGGGTCGGCGTGCTCGACGGCGCCGCCACGGCGGGCATCGGGAGGCCGACGGCGAGCGTCAGCGCGAAGGCGAGGAGGGCGCCGCGGGCACCCCGGACGGATCGGGGACGCATGGGAGTTGGATTCTAGGGCAACCCGGTGAGCGGCCCCAGCGGTCCGCCGGCGGGGCTAGCGCTCCGCGAGGTAGGTCGCGAGGCCCTCGCGGAGCGGCGTGAGCCGCATCGGGAACTTCACGAGGAGATCCGCGGTGTCCGCGACGGCGTCACCGGTCGCGAAGTCGACGGCCGACGGCGAGAGCGGCGGCTTCGGGAGGAACTGCGCGATCAGGCCGATGGCCTTCGGCGCCGCGGCGGGGATCGGCAGCACGAGGCGCCGCTTGCCCATGACGTCGAGCATCGTCCGCAGCACCTGGGCCATCGTGAGGACCTGCGGCCCGCCGATCTCGAAGATGCCGCTCGGTGCGTCGACCGTCGCGGCGCGCGAGACGACGTTCGCGACGTCCTCGACCCAGACCGGGTTGATGCGCTGCGCGCGGAACCCGAGCTGCACGACGACCGGCGAGAGCCTCGCCATCGTCACGAAGCGGTTCAGCGAGTTGTCGCGTTCGCCGTAGACCCACGACGGACGGATGATCGTCGCGGGGACGCCGCTCGCGAGGATCGCGCGCTCCCCCGCCCACTTCGCGCGGTGCCAGACCTTCGGCGCGTCCGGCGCGACGCCGACGCCCGAGACGTAGACGAACCGCTTCGCGCCCGCGGCCTTCGCCGCATCCACGAGGCGCTGCGTGCCGTGGTGCTCGAACTCCTCGAACGTGTAGCGGCGCTTCGGCTTCTCGACCGGGAAGGTGGGGAACGTGAGCGACTGCACGACGACGTCCGCGCCGGCCACCGCCGCGGCGAGGGTCTCGGGCCGCAGGACGTCGCCCTCGACGGGCTCGGCGCCGGCCGCACGGATGCGATCGGCCGAGCGCCCGGGGCGCGAGGTCATGACGCGGACACGGTCGCCGCGCTCGACGAGGCGGCGCACGACGGACGAACCGATGAACCCGGTGCCGCCCGCGACGAGGACCTCGCTCATGTCGGCGATGGTAGCCCGGAGATGGGACGGGGGGCGGGGGGGGGGGCGGGGGGGGCGGGCGGCCCCGCCCCCCG
>JBJTHT010000161.1:0-7086 GCA_046094605.1 Actinomycetota bacterium
GGACGCCCACGCCGCCCGCTCCCACCGGGTGCGCCGCGGCACCCCGCCGGGCCAGCCGGAGCACTGCGCGGCGCTCGCCGCCGCGGCCGGTCGGCGGGGCCCGTGACGACGGGGCGCGGCGGCGACGCCGTCGGCGCGGTCGAGGTCCGGGCCATCCCGCCCGACCTCGCGCGCGATCTTCGCCACGAGGTGCTCCGTCCGCATCAGGCGCCGCGCACGATCCTCTATCCGGGGGAGGACGCGGCCGATGCGCTCACCGTCGGCGCGTTCCTGGACGGCGCGATCGTCGGCGTCGCGACCGTGCATCCCGACCCCGACGTCGTCGACGCGTTCCGCCTGCGCGGGATGGCGGTGACCGCGAGCCTGCGCGACCGCGGCATCGGTTCCCGGCTGCTCGTCGGCTGCATCGAACACTGCACCGCGGTCGGCGCGGCGCGCCTGTGGTGCAACGCGCGCACGCCGGCGATCCGCTTCTACGAGCGGCACGGGTTCGCCGTCGTCTCCGACGAGTGGGCCGAGCCCGACATCGGTCCACACGTCCGGATGGAGCGGCCGCTCCGCTAGGCTCGCGCGACACGACGACCGAGGGGGAACCCGTCCATGGGCGTGATGAAGGTGGTCAAGCAGGGCGTCTCCGAACTCCCGTGGCAGGCGATCCCGACGCCGCCCGGCGACCCGAACCCGCCCGGCGAGGAGACGATCGAGTACCGCTCGCCCGACCGCCAGTTCGCGTTCGGTCTGTGGCGACGCGTCCCGGAGACCGGTCAGATGGGGCTCTCCGAGTACCACGAGATCATGGTGATCATCGAGGGCGAGGTGGAGGTCACCGAGGAGGACGGAACGGTGCACCACCTTCGTCCCGGCGACGCGCTCGTGTGTCCGCGCCACGCGAAGGCGACGTGGAAGGCGCTCTCGCCCGTGAAGAAGTGGTGGGCGGTCTACCGGGGGGAGTGACGACGCAGGGCCCGGGCGGCGGCCGCGGGGGGGGGGGGGGCGGGCGGGCCGCGCCCGCGCCCGCCGCCGCGCCGCCCCGCCCCCCCCGCCGGCGCGATCCACGCGTGGGCGTCGGCCAGATCGAACGGGCGGCCCACGAGGCGTTCCGTCCCGAGGATCGCCCAGATCACGACGCGTGACGGCAGCAGCAGCGCCGTGCCGACCACGCCCTCGACGAACTCGCGGCTCACCGTCACCGGCACGCCCTCCCAGAGGACTCCGTAGCCCGCGAGCCCCCAGGACGCGCCCACCCAGGCGATGGCGCTCCGCGCGCGTCCCATCGAGGCAGTGTCGTCGAAACGACCGTCGCCGACACCTCCGGTACGCTCGCGCCATGCCGTTCCCGACCGCGCTCGTCCTCTTCGCCCACCCCGACGACGCCGAGTACATGTGCGGGGGAACCGTCGCGCGCTGGGCCGCGGAGGGGACGGCCGTCCACTACGTCGTCATCACCGACGGCTCCGCCGGTGACAACCGCCCCGGCGCGGTGCGCGCCGAGACCGCCGCGGTCCGCGCGCGCGAACAGCGCGCCGCGGCCGACGTGCTCGGCGTGCGCACGGTCACCTTCCTCGGGTTCCGCGACGGCGAACTCGAGGTGACGCTCGACGCGCGCCGCGCGGTCTGCCGCGAGGTGCGCCGCATCCGCCCCGACGTGCTCGTCGCGCCCGACCCGCGCCGCTGGTGGTCGGGGACCGGCTACGTGAACCACGCAGACCACCGCGCAGCCGGCGAACTCGCGATGTGCGCGGTGATGCCCGACGCGCCGTCGCGCCCCCAGTTCCCCGAGCTCCTGGACGAGGGGTTCGAACCGTTCGGGGTCCCGAACCTGTGGATCGGGACCGAGGATGCCGATACCCACGTCGACATCGCCGCCACGCTCGACACGAAGATCGCCGCGCTCGCGGCCCACGCGAGCCAGGACGGCGCGTCGTCCGAGCCGTGGGTGCGCCAGCGCGCCCACGACATCGGGGCACCCGTCGGGCTCGCGGCCGCGGAGGGGTTCCGGGCGTTCGTGCTTCGCGAACCCGAGGAGGAAGAGGACTGATGGACGACGACACGCCGGTCGAGGGTCCGCAGCTCGACCCCGCCGAGGAACGCGACGCGCGCGCGGACCTCGACGACCTCACGGCCATCCGCGGCTTCTTCGAACCGCAGGGCGTGAAGGGCGTCGTCGTCGCGTGCCCCGACTGCGGCGAGGACCACTTCTACGAGTGGGAACTCCTGCGCGAGAACCTCGAGCACTTCCTGCAGACCGGCGAGACGCGGATGCACGAGCCCGCGTTCCAGGTCGCCGAGGACGACTACATCGGATGGGACTACGGGCGCGGCTACGTGGACGCGATTACCGAGGCCGGCCTCGCGCCGGGGCAGCGCACGCCGCTCGACGCGTGTCCGTGGTGCCTCGCGCCCGCCGATGCGACGGCGGCCTACTGCGCGCGCTGCGGTCGCTCGCTCGCGCCGGCGCGCATCCTCGCCGCGCTCCTCGCGCGGGGTCTGACCGAGCGCGAGGCGCGGGAACTGCTCGTGCGCGCGGGCGTCGATCCGTTCCCGTGATTCGGCGGTGAGCGGCGTGGCACGGTTCCTCGTCGGCCCGGTGGACGACGCCGACGCCGCGCTCGCCATCGCGCGTGCATGCGACGTCGCGGAGGTGGGCGTCGCCGTCACGGAGCCGCGCCACATCACCGACGATCTCGAGGACCCCGCCGTCGACGTCGCCCGCGACACGTGGCTCGTGCGCGCGGCGGATGGGACGCCGGTCGCGTTCGCGATCGTGTTCGCCTCCGACCCCGACGGGCTCCAGCGGTCCTGGGCGCGCGTGCATCCCGACCACGCGACCGACGATCTCGCGGCTCTGGTCTTCGATCGGCTCGAGGAACGCGCGCGCGGGCGCGCCGAGGGCGCGCCCGCGCCGCGCGTGAACACCCTCGTGGATGCGGCCGATCCGTTCCTCGCATCGTTCCTCGAACGGCGCGGCTACGTCGAGGTGCGCCGGCTCCACCACCTGCAGCGGGCGCTCGGCGCGGACGACCGCGATCCGGGTGCACCGCCCGCCGGTGTGTCCGCGCGCCGCATCGACGCGGCGACGGACCTCGCGGCGCTCGCCGACCTCGACGACGAGGTCTTCCGCGGTTCCTTCGGCTACACGCGGCCGACGCTCGACCGCTGGCGCGCGCAGTTCCTCGAACCCGCGCACCCCGCGTCCACGCTCGTGCTCGACGGCGATCGGGCCGTCGCGTTCGCGCTCCTCATGCCCGGGGAACCCGCGTGGATCGAGGTCATCGGGGTCGCCGCGGACCACCGGCGACGCGGCATCGCGACGTGGCTCCTGCGACGGGCGTTCCACGACCTCGCCGCGGACGGCGTCGCCACGGTGCGCCTCGCCGTGGACGGCGCGAACCCGCACGGCGCGACGCGCGTCTACGAGCGTGCCGGGATGAGGGTGCTGCGGACCTCCGTCGTCGTGGAACGGCCGCTCTAGCCGCCGTCGGGGACAATCCCCGCATGGGAACCGCGGCCTTCTCCATCGACGTCGACGGGACCCCGGTCTCGGCCGCGTGGGACGAGGCGCCCCACTGGACTCGCCGTTCCTCGCGGGGTTCGCCGCCGCCCTCGTCGCGCGCGGCGTCGCGGTGCTCCGGTTCAACTTCCCGTACCAGGAACGCCTCCCGCGCCCGCCGGACCGGTCGCCCGTCCTGCTCGCGACGTGGCGCGCGGCGTTCGCCGTCGCGACGGATCGCGCCGACGGGCGCCCGGTCGCGGCGGGCGGCAAGTCGCTGGGCGGCCGCATCGCGTCGATGGCGGTCGCCGACGGGATGCCCGCGCCCGCGCTCGTGTTCCTCGGCTACCCGCTGCACCCGCCGGGCCGCGAGGAACGCCTTCGCGACGCGCACCTGCCGCGCGTCGACGTGCCGATGCTGTTCCTGCAGGGCACGCGCGATCCCTTCGCACGACCCGACCTGCTGCACGCGCTCGTCGCGCGCCTCGGAGCGCGCGCGACGCTCGTCGAGATCGCCGGCGGCGACCACTCGTTCCACGTCGCGGGCACGCCGCGCGAGGCGGCGGGCGAAGGGGCGTCGCTCGCGGAACCCGTCGCGGCCTTCCTCGCGCGCCACCGGCGGGCCGCCTGATGCCGCGCCGCAACCGACGCGGCGACGAGCGGCCCGAGCCGGTGCGGCGCCGTCCCTCCGACGCGCCGATCGACCTCCAGACGCCCGGTCACGAGGTGCGCTTCGTGACGGGGGATCGCGAGTACCGATGCCCGGGCTGCGATCACGTCGTCCGTCCGGGCCTGCAGCACGTCGTCGTCGTGCCGCAGGACGACGTCGCCGCGCGACGCCACTGGCACACGCAGTGCTGGCGCTCGCACCTGCGCGGTCGGCGCGGACCCCGGGGGTAGCATCGGCGGCGTGTCCACGGAGACCGACGCACCCGCCTGCGCGCCCACGGAGTCCAAGCGCCTCCCCTGCGACGCGTGCGGGCACCCGATGGAACCGGAGCACGCGCACTACCGCTGTCCCTCGTGCGGCTACATCCTGCCGTGCTGCGGCTGGTGAGCGCGTGACGCGCGCCCGCGGCACCGCCGTCGTCGTCGAGCGCGCCGGCCGCTGGCACGGCGCGCTCGGCCGCGCGACGGCCGAGGCCTCCACGCGGGCGCGCTGCATCGCGGCGCTGCGTCGCGCGGCCGGCGCCGAGGGCGACCTCGTCGTCGAGGTGGTCCCGCCGCTCGTCGGCGTGACCGAGGCCGCGCGGCTCCTCGGATGGGATCGACGTCGCGTCGCGACCTACGTCGAGCGCGGCGCGTTCCCCGAGCCGGTCGCGCACCTCGCGTCGGGCCGCGTGTGGCGGCGCGCGGACATCGAGACCTACGCCGCGTCCCGACGTCGGGGGCGCGCGTGAACCACGCGCACCCCCGCATCCTGTTCCTCGTCCGGCACGGACGCTCGGACGCGACGTCCACGGACTTCCGACCGTTCCGCAACGGGCCGCAGTGGGATCCGCCGCTCGATGCGGTCGGCGCGGAGCAGGCGCGTCTCCTCGCGCGGCGGCTCCTGGTGATGGATCCGCCGGCGGCGGTGTTCTGTTCCCCGATGCGCCGAGCCCGCGAGACCCTCGCGCCGTTCGCGGAGGCGGCGGGCATCGAGGTCACCTACGACGGGGACCTCGTGGAGGCGCACGTCGGCGCGTGGGAGGGGCGGTCCTTCGAGGAGATCATCGCGGGCGACCAGCAGATGCTCCACCTGTTCCGCAACCAGGACGCGATGTGGGTCCACGGTCCCGGCGCGGAGGAACGGACCGCGTTCCGCGACCGCGTCGTCCGGGCGATCGACCGCATCGTCGCGTCGGTGCCGACGGGCAACGTCCTCGTGATGTGCCACGGCCTCGTGATCAACGCGTACCTCTCGCCGCTCCTGGGTCTCGAGCAGCCGATGTTCTACCTGCCCGACAACACGTCCCTGAACACGGTCCTCATCGAGGGCCACGGCCGGTCGCTCCGGTTCCTGAACGACGTCCGCCACCTCACGGAACCCGACCTCTTCGTCGGCTGACCGGGCCGACCACCGGGGTCCGGGAGCGGGGAACCGTGGAGCGGGGCCCCCGCGTCGCACCCGGGGCTACACTGCGCCTCGCCCCGCGAACCCCGTCGATGGAGGGTCCATGACCGTCCGGTTCCTCTCCCAGGAATGGCTGGACCTCGTCCAGGAACGCCTCAATGGGAGCGACTCGTTCCGCGCGGCGGCATCTGCGGTTGCGGCGACCGTGCAGCAGGTGGTCCCGACCCCCGAGGGGGACCGCCGGTACTGGCTCCGGATCGAGGGCGGGCGTGCGACCGTGGGCGCGGGCGATGCCGATGCGCCCGACGTCACGATCACGCAGGACCTCGCGACGGCCACGGCGATGGCCCGACGCCAACTGAACCCGGTCACGGCGTTCATGACCGGACGCCTCAAGGTCGCCGGCGACATGGGGCTGCTCCTCAAGCTGCAGGGCGCGATCGCGCAGCTCCCGGACGTCATGGCCGACGTCGAGGTGGAGTACTGAGGGTGCGCCCGTCGCGCGCGCGGCATCGGGCGCGGGTCGGCTTCGTCGCGACCTCCGCCCTCGCCCTGTTCCTCCTCCCGGGCCCCGCGCTCGCGCAATCGCCCGACGTGACGGTCTCGCCGATCACGGCCTACGTCGACCTCGCGACGTCGTCCACCGAGTACACCGTGCAGGTCGGTGCGCCGATCGGCGCGGACCTCTCCGTGGTCTGGTCGACCCCGTCGTGCGGCACGTGGACCACGCCCGTGCCGACGCTGTTCCGCTGGACCCATGAGCATCCGCCGTGCACCGACGACCTCCTCCACCCCGACGTCGTGATCACCGTTGTCGTCACCGTGGTGAGCGCCGACGTCGAGTTCACCTGCCGCTACCGCGGTGCCGACTCGGGAACCGGCAAACCCTGCGCTCGGCGTTCGCTCGGACTCACGCCGTCCCCGTCTCCGTCGCCGACGTCCGCATCGCCGGCGCCGACGTCCTCCGCGGCCCCCACGCCGACCGACGCGGCGGGCGGCCTGCCCGTCCCGCCGGTGGTCCTCGTCGCCGCGGGTGGTGTCGCGGCCCTCGTCCTCGTCGCCGCGCTCGCCATGGCGATCACGCGGCGCACGCGGCGACGCCGCGAGGCGCTCCTCGATCCCTGCGGACCCCGCTACCGACGCGGCCTCGCCTACCTCGCCGGCGAGATCGAGGCGTACGCCGCGTGCAACCGCGAGGCGTTCGACCGGGCCGTCGCATCGTCGTCGCTCGGCGGGACGCGCTCCCGCGTCGATCTCGGCGATCTCTGGGAGGCGTCGCCCGGCGAGGTCCCGGCCTGGGCCGGTGTCGTCGCGGGCGAGGGCCTGATCCGTCCCGTGCGCGACCCGGCGATCGTCGCCGCCGCGACGCCCGGCCTCGGCCCCGACGGACCCTGGCGGTCCTCCGCCGAGAAGGTCGCGCCGCGCATCGTGAATCGGACCTACCAGGGCTACGGCACGACGGACGCCGGCCGCTGGAACGGCGCGGTGGACGCCCTCGTCGGGCGGGAGCACCGGCGGGCACCCGGAACCTTCGGAGGCC
>JBJTHT010000162.1:0-5319 GCA_046094605.1 Actinomycetota bacterium
CCCCCGCGGCCGAACCCCTGCCCCCGAGGGCGCTCAGAGGATCGGGAGGTAGCGCTCCAGTTCGAACGGCGAGACGTAGGACTTGAAGAGGTCCCACTCCTCGCGCTTGCTCCGCAGCAGGTACTCGTGGACGTGCTCGCCGAGCACCTCGCGCAGGAGCGACGACTCGCTCGCCGCCGCGATCGCCTCGAAGAGGTCCTCGGGGAGCGACCGGATGCCGGCGGCCCTGCGCTCGGACTCGTCCATCTCGTAGATGTTGTTGGGCGCCTCGGCAGCGAGCTCGTACTTCTTCTCGATGCCGGCGAGGCCGGCCGCGAGCATGGACGCGAACGCGAGGTACGGGTTGCACGCGGGGTCCGGGGAGCGGAACTCGATCCGCGTCGCCTCCTCCTTGCCCGGCTTGTACTGCGGGATGCGCACGAGCGCGGAGCGGTTGCGGCGCGCCCAGCAGACGTACACCGGCGCCTCGTAGCCCGGGACGAGCCGCTTGTAGGAGTTGACCCACTGGTTCGTCACGACCGCGAACTCCGGCGCGTGCTTAAGGATGCCGGCGATGTAGTGCTTGCCGACCGTGGACAGGTGCGCGGCGTCCTTGGCGTCGAAGAAGGCGTTGCGATCGCCGGTGAAGAGGGACTGGTGCGTGTGCATCCCGCTCCCGTTCACGCCGGCGACGGGCTTGGGCATGAAGGTCGCGTAGATGCCGAACTGCTGCGCGACCTCCTTCACGAGGAGCCGGTACGTCATGACGTTGTCGGCCATCGAGAGCGCGTCGGTGTAGCGCAGGTCGATCTCGTGCTGGCTCGGCGCGACCTCGTGGTGCACGTACTCGACGGGGATGCCCATCGCCTCGAGGTACGTGACGGTGCGCTTGCGCCAGTCGGTCGCGAGGTCGAGCGGCGTCTCGTCGAAGTAGCCGCTCTTGTCGAGGAACGTCGGCTCATCCACGGACTTGAAGTAGAAGAACTCGAGCTCGGGGCCGACGTAGAAGGTGTAGCCGAGGTCGGCCGCGCGCTTGAGCTGGCGCTTGAGGATGTAGCGCGGGTCGCCCTCGAAGGGCGTGCCGTCCGGGTTCTGGATGTCGCAGAACATGCGGGCCGTCTCAGCCTCGCTCTGCCAGGGGATCATCTGGAACGTCGACGCGTCCGGCACGGCGACCATGTCGGACTCCTGGATGCGCGAGAACCCCTCGATCGAGGAGCCGTCGAACCCCATGCCCTCGGCGAAGGCGCCCTCGAGCTCCTGGGCGGTGATCGTGAAGGACTTGAGGAAGCCCAGCACGTCGGTGAACCACAGACGGATGAAGCGGATGCCGCGCTCCTCGACGGTGCGCAGGACGTACTCGACGGATGCAGGTGTGTTGGCCATGACGCGGGAGCGTAGGTCCGCGCTCCCGCGCGACGGGGCCGGTTCCGTTACGGCCGCGTTAACTCTCCGCGCGGCCCGGCGCGTCGACGGCGCGGTACCCGACGCCTCGGACGGTCTCGACGAGCCACTCGGTGCTCGGTCCGAGCTTGGCGCGCAGGCGTCGGACGTGGACGTCCACGGTGCGCGTGCCGCCGTAGAAGTCGAACCCCCACACCTCCCGGAGCAGGTCGGGCCGCGTGAAGACCCGCCACGGCCGCTCGGCGAGGAACCGGAGCAGCGCGAACTCCTTGTAGGTGAGGTCCAGCGCCGCGCCGTCCACGGTCGCGCGGTAGGAGACGGGATCGAGCACGAGGGGACCGAGCCGGATCGAGCCGGCGCTCGGGCGCCCGGCGCGCCGGCGGAGCATCGCGAGGCGCAGCAGGAGTTCGGCCGTCTGCGCGCCGGGCGCGATGACCTCGTCGGCCACCTCGTCCCAGGGGAACGCGCCGAGGTCCCCCCGCTCGACGATCGCGACGGCGGGGACGCGACCGCCCGCATCGCGCAGCGCGAGCAGCACCGCGTGCGCCTGGCCGGGGTGCTCGCCACCGTCCACGAGCACGGCCTCCGGCCGCAGGGCGAGCACCCCGGCCACGGACGCGCGGGAGAGCGGTTCCACCTTGTGGTCGGCGCCGAGCAGCGCGGGCAGCGCGACCTCGGGGGAACGGTCCGAGAGGAGGACGAGCGGTTCCACGGGGCGATGGTAGTCCCAGCCCCGCTAGGCTCTCCCGCGTGGTGCGCGTGCGGCTCTTCGCGATCCTCCGCGACCTCGCGGGCGCGTCCGAGGTGACCTCGGACGGCGCGACGGTGGCCGAGGTCCTCGCCGACCTCGGCGGCCGCTACGGCGAGCGCTTCGCCCGCGTCGCCTCGCAGGGCTCGGTCGTCGTGGACGGCGAGCGCGCGGACCCGTCGCGCGACCTCGCCGGTGCCGGCGAGGTCGCGCTCCTGCCCCCGTTCTCCGGCGGCTGAACCGGCCCCGACCGTCCCCTATGCTGGGGCGGTTCGCTTCCGCGTCCCTCTCCCGAAAGGTCCCCGGCATGTCCGACGGCACCATCGCGCCCCACGGCGGCACCCTCGTCGATCTCCTCGCGGCCCCGGCCGAGGCCGAACGCCTCGCCGCCGAGGCGCGGAACCTCCCGAAGCTCGTCGTGAACGAGCGGGAACTCGCCGACCTCGAGATGCTCGCGACCGGTGCGCTCTCGCCGCTGCGCGGCTTCGCGTCGAAGGCCGACTACGACAGCGTGATCGACACGATGCACCTCGCCGACGGGACTGCCTGGACGATCCCGGTGACGCTGTCGCTCACCGATGAGACCGCCAAGCGGATCGGTGGCGCCGACCGCGTCGCGCTGCTCGCCGAGGAGGGCGGGGACCCGCTCGCCGTCGTGGACGTCGAGGGGACGTTCACCCGGGACCGTGAGCGCGAGGCCGCCTCGGTGTTCGGGACGACCGACGTCGCGCATCCGGGCGTCGAGGCGCTCCATGCGGCCGGCGACCGGTGCCTCACCGGCCCGGTCACCGCGATCCGGCTCCCGGCGCACGACGACTTCGGTTCCTACCGGCTCACCCCCGCGCAGACCCGCGCGGCGTTCGCGGAGCGCGGCTGGCGCACGGTCGTCGGGTTCCAGACGCGCAACCCGATCCACCGAGCGCACGAGTACATCCAGAAGTGCGCGCTCGAGATCGTGGACGGCCTGCTCGTGCACCCGCTCGTCGGCGCGACGAAGAGCGACGACACGCCCGCGGACGTCCGCATGCGGTGCTACGAGGCGCTCTTCGAGGGCTACTACCCGAAGGACCGCGCGATGGTGAGCGTGTTCCCCGCGGCGATGCGCTACGCGGGACCGAAGGAAGCGATCTGGCACGCGATCGCCCGCAAGAACTACGGCTGCTCGCACTTCATCGTGGGCCGGGACCACGCGGGCGTGGGGAACTACTACGGCACCTACGACGCGCAGAAGATCTTCGAGCGCTTCGATCCGGCGGAGCTCGGCATCACGCCGCTGATGTTCGAGCACTCCTTCTGGTGCACCCGGTGCGAGGGGATGGCGTCGCCGAAGACGTGCCCGCACGGCGAGGAGGACCGCGTGTCGCTCTCGGGCACGAAGGTGCGCGAGATGCTGCGTGCGGGGCAGCGGCCCCCGATCGAGTTCTCCCGGCCCGAGGTCGCCGACATCCTCATCGCCTCGATGCGCGAGGGCTGAGCCCGGACCCACCCTGCTAGCCTCTGGAGGCCGGAGTCGCCCATGCGGACGCTTCGAACCCCTCCCCGGATGTTCCTCGCGAGCGCGCTCGTCGCGGCGCTCGTCGGTCTCGCCGTGCTCCCGCGCGTCGCGTTCGCCGACACCTCGAGCGACCTGAACCGCGCGAAGGCCGACCTCCGAACGGCGCAGGCGGCGTTCAAGCGCGCGACGAAGGCGTGGCTCGAGGCCGAGCGGAAGTTCCACGAGACCGAGCGCGCCGTGAAGAACACGGAACGCGACATCGCGCGGCTGCGCGCCGAGAGCGCCGAGGCGGCGGCGCGGCTCCAGGAGCGCGCGATCGCGGCGTTCCAGAACGGGCAGGTCTCGTCCCTCGCCGCGCTCCTCGAATCGGGGTCGATCGCCGACCTCACCGACCGGCTCGAGTTCCTCGGCCAGATGGCCCAGAACGACTCCGACCTCATCGTGCTCCTCGAGACCGACGCCGAGCGCATCCGGCAGGGCGAGGACGAACTCCGCGCGCTCCTCGAGCGTCGCCGCGCGGACGCGAAGTCCCTCACGGAGCGCCACCGCGAACTGGACCAGCGGATCGGGTCGCTCTCCCAGAAGGTCGCCGACCTCACGAAGCGCCTGCGCGACGAGCAGACGATCCTGCGCGTGCTCGGTCAGCGCGTGCTGCCGGGGGCGCCGATCGGCCGCTGCCCCGTGCACGGCATCAACTCGTTCGTCGACTCGTTCGGCTGGCCGCGTTCGGGCGGTCGGACGCACCAGGGGATCGACCTGATCTCGCCGTACGGGACGCCGATCGTCGCGGTCCAGAGCGGCTACGCGACCGCGCACCCCAACTACCTCGGTGGGAACGCCGTCATCATCGAATCGGCCGGCGGTGACTACACCTACTACGCGCATCTCTCGCGCTACGGCACGCTCGGGTCCGTGAGCGCCGGCACGATCATCGGCTACGTCGGCGCGACGGGCGACACGAACACGCCGCACCTCCACTTCGAGTACCACCCGCGCGGCGGTTCCGCGATCAACCCCTACGCAGCGCTGAACGCGGTCTGCTGAGCGCGTAGGCTCGCGCCGTGGGCAGGCCCGTCCCCCTCGCGCGCGTCGTTCGCTCCGGCGTCGAGGAATCCGTCCACCTCGGCAGCGTCGTCGTCGCGGACGCGGACGGGCGCATCGTGCTCGCCGCGGGCGACCCCGACCGGTTCCTCTTCTCGCGGTCCTGCACGAAGCCGCTGCAGGCGAGCGTCTCGCTCGGGGCGATCGACGCCGACCTCACGGAGGACCTCGTCGCGCTCGCGTGCGGCTCGCACAACGGGGAACCGGCCCACGTCCGCGGCGTCCGGCGGATGCTCCGCCTCGGCGGGCTCGCGGTGCGCGACCTCGGCTGCCCCGCCGACCGGCCCGCGCGCAGCGCGGACGCCGCGGCCGTCGCGCGACCCTCCCCGGTGTTCCACAACTGCTCGGGCAAGCACGCCGCGATGCTCCTCGCGTGCGTCGGCGCGGGCTGGGATCCGGCGACGTACCTGTCGCCGACGCACCCGCTGCAGCGATCGATCGCGCGCGCGGTGCGTGACGCGTCGGATGCGGAACCGGCGATCGGCGTGGACGGGTGCGGTGCGCCGGTCCACGGGCTCCCGCTCCGGGGGCTCGCCACGATGTACGCGCGGCACGCGACGCCCGCGCGCCTCGGCGCGCTCGCGTCGCGAGC
>JBJTHT010000163.1:0-4658 GCA_046094605.1 Actinomycetota bacterium
GGGTAGGACCGCGGCGTGCGCACGAACGGCGACTGGTCGATGTAGATGACCTTGACGATGTGCACCCAACCCTTGAGCTTCCGGTGCTTGCCGGTGAGCTCGCGCGAAGCGACGATCTTGCGGTCGAGCGCCCGCAGGAGGACGTCCTGCACGAGGGTCGACTTCCCGGAACCGCTCACGCCCGTCACGCAGACGAAGAGCCCGAGCGGAACCTGGATCGTCACATCGCGGAGGTTGTGCTCACGCGCCCCCTCGAGCACGAGGCTCCGCTCCCCCGGCGTCCTCCGGACCTCGGGCGTCGGAACCGACCGACGACCCGAGAGGAACGCGCCGGTGATCGACTCCTCGCACGCGAGCAGTCCCGCGACGTCGCCGGAGTACACGACCTTCCCACCGTGCTCGCCGGCACCGGGACCGATGTCGACCACGTGGTCGGACGCCCGGATCGTCGCCTCGTCGTGTACTCCGGCGACGTCGCGGGGCTGCTCGCGTGCGAGGAGTCGATCACGGGCGCGTTCCTCTCGGGTCGCCGGTCCGTGCCGACGCCCGAGGTCCGGAGGACGCCGGGGGAGCGGAGCCTCGTGCTCGAGGGGGCGCGGGAACACAACCTGCGCGACGTGACGATCGAGGTTCCGCTCGGCCTGTTCGTCTGCGTGACGGGCGTGAGCGGTTCCGGGAAGTCGACGCTCGTGCAGGACGTCCTGCTGCGCGCGCTCGAGCGGAAGATCGGCTCGTCGCGCGCGCTCCCGGGCAAGCACCGGAAGCTCGCGGGCTGGGAGCACATCGACAAGGTCATCGACATCGACCAGTCGCCGATCGGGCGAACGCCGAGGTCCAACCCCGCGACCTACACCGGTGTGTTCGACCACGTGCGATCGCTGTTCAGCCAGGTTCCGGAGGCGCGCGTGCGCGGCTACCAGCCCGGCCGCTTCTCGTTCAACGTGCGCGGCGGTCGCTGCGAGCAGTGCGCGGGGGACGGCCAGATCAAGATTGAGATGCACTTCCTCCCCGACGTCTACGTGACCTGCGAGGTCTGCAAGGGGCAGCGGTACAACCGGGAGACGCTCGAGGTGCGCTACAAGGGGCGAACCATCAGCGAGGTGCTCTCGATGTCGGTGGACGAGGCGCTGGAGTTCTTCGCCAACATCCCGGTGATCACGCGCCACCTGCGGACGCTCTCCGACGTCGGCCTGGGGTACGTGAAGCTCGGGCAGTCGGCCCCGACGCTCTCCGGCGGCGAGGCGCAGCGGATCAAGTTGGCCGCGGAACTCCAGAAGCGGGCAACGGGGAACACCTTCTACGTGCTGGACGAGCCGACCACGGGGTTGCACTTCGAGGACGTGCGCAAGCTCCTCGACGTCCTCCAGCGCCTCGTCGGGGCGGGGAACACGGTCCTCGTGATCGAGCACAACCTCGACGTGGTCAAGACGGCGGACTGGATCGTGGACCTCGGACCCGAGGGCGGGGTCGGCGGCGGCACCATCGTCGCGGAGGGGCCGCCGGAGGCCATCGCCGCCGACCCCGCCTCGCACACCGGGCGGTTCCTCGCCGAGGTCCTCGGCACCGGTCCGGCGCCCGCCCCGGGACGGCGTTCCGCGGGCCGACGTTGACGCGGTCGGCCGGGGTCTGTTGCTAGCATGAGTCCCATCGTGCGCAAGACCCTGTCGTCGGTCGTGCTCGTCCTGGCCCTCGCCGCCACCGCGTGCGGCGGCGTGGAGGCGCCGGAGATCGACCTCGGCTCGGGGGTGCGGTTCGTCCCGTTGGTGGTCGACGCGCTGAACGATGCCGGACGGTTCCCCTCGGTCGTCGTGACCGCCGAGGGGCGGCCGGTCGTCGCCTACTTCGGATTCGCAGACGACCTCGCGGAGGGAGAGATCGCCGCGCCCCGCCCGATCGGCGCGCCCTCCGTCCCCGGGGTGCTGATCGCCACCGTGGGGGCCGACGGCGTGTGGACCCGCGGCGCGATCGTGATGCAGGCCTCGATCCCCAACGTGCAGATGGCCTTCGCGCCCGCCATCGACGACGCCGTGAAGGACCTCACCGCCGGAACCGCGACGGGGCTCGACCTTGCGATCGACGCCGACGGTGGCCTGCACGCGGTCTGGGGATCCGCGCAGGGCCTCTGGTACGCGAGTGGTTCCTCGGACCCCCGCACCACGATGCAGTGGGTCGTCGAGAAGGTCGCCGAGTCGCCGCCCAGCGGCCTCGCGGTCACCGTCGACGCGTCCGGTTCCCCGTGGATCTCGTACGAATCCGGCGGCGCCGTCTTCGTCGGTTCGCGGGGCGCCGGTGCGTGGACCGTGCGGTCGGTGTCACCCGCATCGACCGCCTGCGATGGCGGCTGCGGGACAGACCTCACGTCGACGACCGACGGCGTCGCCGTCGCGTTCACCGATGCCGACGGTGCGTTGACCGTGGCCCGGCCCGACGCGACCGTCGGTGTGGGCAACGGCTTCCGCGGCTGGACGTTCGACGTCGTGGCCGCGGACGGCAGGCGGCCCTCGCTCGCGGCATCAGCGGACACCCTCGTCGTCGGGTACGCCGGGGCCAACGGCGGCCACGTCGCCACCGTCGCCGCCTCGGGACTCGTGAGCGACATCCTCGCCGTGGACGGCGGGGCTCCCGCCGTCGGCGTGGATGCCGCCGCCGGCGTCACGGCCGCGTGGGAGGACCCGGCGCGCGGCATCGGCCTCGCCGTCGGGACGGCGGACGGAGCGCTCGACACCGTCACGACGCCGGACGTCGGTGCTGCGGCCCGCCCCTCGGTGGCGGTCGGTGCGGATGGCGCTTCGTTCGTCTCGTGGTTCGACCCGGTGAACACCGATCTGCTCGTGGGCGTGTACGCGGAATCCGAGCTCGCCTTCGCGGTCCCCAGTCCGACCGTCGGCCCGACGGAGGTCACCGGGGCCCCCATGCCGCCGACGAACTGCGTGGACGCCGTGGACGGGACGGTCGGCGTGGTCGCGGTCGGGGTCGCCTTCACCGACGGCGCGTGTATCCGCGTCGTGGCCGACGAACCGTTCACGATCGCCTTCGACAATCAGGATCCCGCCGCGTCGGTCGGCCAGCACAACATCGCCATCTTCCCGAGCGCGAACGACCTCGCGAACCCGCTGTTCCGGGGCGAACTCGTCAGCGGTCCGGCGACGGTGGACTACGCGGTGGACGCGCTCCCCGCCGGGCAGTACTTCTACCACTGCGACGTGCACCCCACGATGACCGGCTCGGTGATCGCGGAAGCGGCGGGCGGCGGTGGGAACGGCGGCGGCGGCGGCGGCGGTGGCGCCGCGGGCGCGACGACCGTGGTCGCGATGGGCCTGATGTTCGACACGAACGCGCTGGCGTTCACGGCCGGGAAGGCGGCGTCGATCGCGATGGACAACCAGGACGCAGGCGTCCCGCACAACATCGCGATCTACCCGAGCGCGACCGATCTCGCGAACCCGCTGTTCCGCGGCGACCTCATCACGGGGCCGGCGACGATCAGCTACGACATCCCGGCGCTCGACCCGGGCACCTACTACTTCCAGTGCGACGTCCACCCCACGATGAACGGAACGGTCACGGTCGCCTGATCGTCGGGTGCCGAGGCACCCGTAGGATGGGCCGGTGACCGTCGAGCGACCGCCCTCGGCCGAGATCCCGGACGCCCCCGGCGCCTACCTGTTCCGCGACGGCGAGGGTCGGGTCGTCTACGTCGGGAAGGCCCGTTCGCTCCGGAAGCGACTCGCCTCGTACTGGGGAGCCGCCCTCCACCCGCGGACGGCGGCGATGACCGCGACGGCCACCTCCGTCGAATGGATGCGCGCCTCGACCGAGGTCGACGCCCTGCTCCTCGAGTACAACCTGATCCGCGAGCACCAACCACGGTTCAACGTGCGGTTCCGCGACGACAAGTCGTATCCGTCGCTCGCGCTCACCGTGGGGGAGACCTGGCCGCGCGCGCAGGTGATGCGTGGGGCGCGGCGCAAGGGCGTGAAGTACTTCGGTCCCTACGCGCATGCGTACGCGATCCGGGAGACGCTCGACGCGCTGACGCGGGTGTTCCCCGTGCGAACCTGCACGAACGGGTTCCTCCAGCAGCACGTCCGCGCGGGCCGACCGTGCCTGCGCTACGACATCGGTCGCTGCGCCGGGCCCTGCGTTCCGTCGACGACGGGGGTCACCGAGTCCGTGTACCGGGAGCACGTCGATGGGCTCGCCGCCTTCCTCGGCGGGAACACCGCGCCGGTGCTGGCGCGCCTCGAGCGCGAGATGGCGGGCGCGGCGGAGCGGGAGGAGTTCGAGGTCGCGGCTCGCCTCCGGGACGCGCTCGCGGCCGCGCGACGGGCCATGGAGTCCCAGGAGGTCGTCCTGGCCGAGGAGGAGGACCTCGATGTCGTCGCGCTCGCCGAGGACGACCTCGAGGCCGCCTTCCAGGTGTCGTTCGTCCGACGCGGGCGTGTCCTCGGGCGTCGCGGCTGGGTCGTGGACCGCGTCGAGGACCTCGATGCGCGTGGCCTCGTCGGATCGTTCCTCCGGCAGGTCTACATGGAGCGCGACGAGGTTCCGCCGAGGATCCTCGTCCCGGTGCTGCCGGAGGACGCGGGCGTCCTCGTGGACGGGTTGGGGGCGGGGGGGGGGGGGCGCCGCCGCCGCCCCCGCCCCCCCGCGCCGCG
>JBJTHT010000164.1:0-2815 GCA_046094605.1 Actinomycetota bacterium
GGGGGGGGGGGGCGGGTCCGTCTCGCCCGGGGGGGGGCCCCCCCCGCCCGGGGGGCCCCCGGGGGCGCGGCGCCGATCGAGATGACCGCCGTGTAGACGGGCGTGACGTTCAGTTCCCGGTCGATGCCCTGCACGGCGACCCGATAGACGCCGGCGGTCGAGAAGGAGCGCGTGGCCGACGTCCCGAGGTAGCAGCAGATCCCGCTCGATCCGCCGGAACCGGAGGCCCAGAGTTCCCACGCGACCGGTCCGCCCTCGGGGTCGCTCGCGACGAAGGAGATCGTGACGTTCGCGCCGACCGCCGCGGAGGCGGGGACGGTGAGGATGCCGGTCGGCGCGCCACCGGGGGACGCGACGGGCGCGACGACGGCCCAGTTGCGGCCCGAGGCTCCGCCGCCGCGGTTGTCGGAGACGGCCGTGTCGTAGGGCATCGCGCCGGTGCGCGCGAGCGACGGCGCCGTGAACGGGACCGTCGTCGGGAAGAGCTGCGTCAGCTGGTACCCGAAGAGCCACGCCGTGCCGCTCGAGACGGGACCGCGGCCGACGACGCTGCGCAGCGTGTCGCCGTCGGGGTCCGAGGAGGACTGGCTGAAGGCGACGGTGCCGCCGGCGTTCACGAAGGCGTCCGGACCGACCGAGACGGTCGGGAACTGGTTGAGCGTCGGGTTCGCGTAGAACCCGCTGTTGGCGAGGACCTTGGCGAAGTTGAGCCGGCCACCGGTGGAGGTGCTCCGAGCGCGTGCGTCCGTCATCGCGTCGTAGCTCTCCGGGCGGAGCAGGCCGTCACGCGCCTGCGCCGCGGTGAGGTCCGGGTGCTCCGAGAGCATCGCCGCCGCCACGCCCGCGACGTGCGGGGAAGCCATCGAGGTCCCGCTCAGCGTCCGGTAGCCCGAGGGATCGCACAGGGAACAGGTCCCCGTGGCCTCGGTCGAGTAGATGCTCACGCCCGGCGCGGCGAGGTCCACCGAACCGAGGCCGTAGTTCGTGAAACTCGCGCCGATGTCGTTCACGTCGGTCGCGAGGACGGAGACGATGCCGCGGTTGTCGTAGGCGGCGGGGTACATCGGCGTGAAGTCGGCGTTCACGCCGGAATTGCCCGCGGCGCAGACGTTCAACGTTCCCGGCGCTCCCGGCGTCACCTCGAGCGCGGCCATCGCGTCCTTCAGCGCCTGGCTGTACCCGCCACCGCCCCACGAATTGTTCGTGACGCGGATGTTCACGCCGCCGAGCTTGAGCGAGCGCAGGAGGGTGAACCCCGCGACGGCGTCGGAGATCGCACCGCTGCCGTTCGCGTCGAGGAACTTGATCGCGAGCAGCTTCACGTTCCAGTTGATGCCCGCGACGCCGAGACCGTTGTCCGTCGATGCGCCGATCGTGCCGGCGACGTGCGTTCCGTGGCCGTGGTTGTCCTGGCCGCCCGCGACGCAGGTCCCGCCGGAGCACGTGTAGCCGTGCACCGACGCGTTCGCCGGATCGGACCAGAGGTTCGTCAGCAGGTCGGGATGCGTGAAGTCGATGCCGGTGTCCACGACCGCGACGACGATGGACCCCGAGTCGGTGTGGGCGTCCCACGCGGTCGGTGCCGCGATCTTCGCCATGTCCCACTGGTTCGCGGCGTAGAGAGGATCGTTCGGCGTGCGCTCCACGGAGACGAGGTAGTCGGGTTCGGCGTAGAGGACGTTCGGCATGCGCTGGTATCGCCCGAGCGCCTCGGCGACGGAGAGGCCCTTCGGGTTGTGGACGAGGTAGACGCGGTCGCGGGCGACGAGCGCCTTCGACGCGCCCGAGCCGGCGAGGAAGGTCGGCTCCCCGCGGAACCGCACGATGACGCGGTCGGCCGCGTGGGGCGCCGTGGTCGGCGCGGCGACGGCCGTCACGGTTCCGTCCGCTGAGGCGGTGACCTGCGCGGTGGCCTGGGGTGCGCCCGTGCGCGCGCCAGCCGGGGCCAGACCGGCCAGGAGGGCGAGGGCCCCCGTGAGGGCCACCACGCGGATGCGTCCCGTCGTCGACAACCTGCTCACCCTTCCCCTCCACCGGACCGGCTCTCTTACCGTCTGCAAACCTTACCGGAGCGAGGGCGGCCGGGCGAGGCCGAAGGTCCCGCTCCCCTCGGGACCCCTCGGAGGGGCGTCGCGAGGTCGGGGGCCGGGTCGGTCGGTTCGCGCCGAGGCCGTTGCGCCCCTACGATGCCCTCGCATCGGAACGAAGGGTGGTGACCAGATGAAGAAGATCCTCCTCACCTCGACGATGGCGTTGATCGTCGCGTCGGGGGTGATGGGCGTCGCGGCCGCCGCTCCCAACGAGCACGCGAACCCGCGCGCCTCCGAGGGCGGCCGCGGTCAGGGCGCGTCCAAGGTGACGATCTGCCACGTGGCGGGGAACTCCGGCCAGGTGAAGTCGAACTCCGTGAGCATCCACGCGGCCAGCAACAGCCAGGCCGACTGGAGCTCGTGCGGCGGTGGCGGCGTCAGCGCGGCGACGTTCGCCGCGGGCGGCCCCGCCGGACCTTCCCGGAGCGCGTTGCGCGCTCCGATCCCTCACCTCATCGCGTCGACGCGAGCGTCAGTGCCACGGTGGACGCATCGTGCGTCCGCGAGCCGAGGTCGAACAGATGCGGCGACGGCGAGTGACCATCGCCGTCATCGTCATCGTCGTGACCGTCCGGCGGGCACGAGCCGGGATCGTCACCGTGTCGCTCGTGCGCGTCCGCGCCGTTCGCCGAGACCTCCAGCGTCGAGGAGGGGTGATGGTCGGAACCGGTCTCGTGACAGACCGTCACCTTCGACGCTCCCTGCCCCTGCGGGCCGTCCGGATC
>JBJTHT010000165.1:0-4720 GCA_046094605.1 Actinomycetota bacterium
CCCCGGCCCCCCCCCCCGCGCGGCCGGCGCCCGCGCGGCGCGCCCCCCCCCCCGGCGCCCCCCCCCCCCCCCCCGCGGCCGCGTCCTGCCCCACCTCGAGTCGGATCGCCATGCGTCACCTCCCCGGCCGGGCCGGCCGGTTCCGGGCCCGAGGGTACGCTGCCACCATGACCGACGGGCTCTCGCCGCGCGACCGACGCACGAAGGAACGTCTCCCGATGCTCTCGGTCGCGCGTTCCCGCCTTCGTCGCCGCCACCGCGCGCCGGTCGTCCCGCACACGGGGACCGGTGCCCCGCGCGAGGCCGCGCCGGTCGGGGGCCGCTCGGGGGCGCTGCGGGCGGCCATCTTCGGCGCCAACGACGGCCTCGTGTCGAACGCCTCGCTCATCGCGGGCGTGGCCGGTGCCGGCGTCGAGGCGTCGGTGGTCCTGCTCGCCGGGATCGCCGGCCTGCTCGCGGGGGCGTTCTCGATGGCCGCCGGCGAGTACATCTCGATGCGGGTGCAGCGGGAGGTCTTCGAACGGCTGATCCACCTCGAGGCCCACGAGCTCGGCATGGACGAGGCGGCCGAACGGGCGGAACTCACCGAGCTCTACCGACGCAAGGGCCTTCCCGACGATCTCGCCGGACGCGTGGCGGAGGCGCTGATGCGCGACCCCGCGGTCGCGCTCGAGACGCACGCGCGCGAGGAACTGGGTCTCGACCCGAAGGAGGGTCTCGGGTCGCCGGTGGCCGCCGCCGCCTCGTCGTTCGCGACCTTCTCGGTGGGCGCACTCATCCCGCTCGCACCCTTCGTGGTCGCCGCGGGCATGACCGCGGCCTCCGCCTCGGCGGTGCTCTCGGCCGTCGCGCTCTTCGGCGTCGGCGCGATCATGGCGACGCTCACGGGTCGCTCGGCGATCGTCTCCGGGCTGCGGATGCTCGCGATCGGCGCCTCGGCCGCGATCGTGACGTACCTGATCGGGAACCTGCTCGGCGTCGCGATCTCCTGACGCGGCCGAGGGGTCAGGCGTCGCCGTTCTCGCCCTCGTCCAACCGGTCGTCGCCCTCGGCCTCCGCCGTCCCCGCGACGAGGTCCTCGAGCGCGGCGCGCATCGCGTCGAAGCGCGCGTCCCCGAGGTCGCGACGCACGCGCCCCTCCACGGCCGCGAGCGCCCGGCGGAATTCCGCGATGTAGCGACGGCCGCGCGCGGTGAGTCGCACGATCCGCGCGCGGGCGTCGTCGGGGTCGGCGACCCGACGCACGTACCCGCGCGCCTCGAGGTCGTCGACGAGGAGCAGCATCCCCTGCTTGGTCATCCCCGCACGCGCGGCGAGGTCGCCGACGCGCGTCCCGGACCGACGATCGATGTGGAGGGCGACCACGGCAGGTCCGGGGCGCGCGTCGTCGAACCCGCGCTCCTGGAGGTCCGCGACGAGATCCGCGCCGACCTGCCGCGACGCCTCGAGCAGCAGCCGGCCGAGATCGGGTTCCATGGCCGGCATCCTTCCCGGCCGCCGTCAGATGGTCAAGATGCTTGACCGTGCGCGACGGGCTCGGCGTCGCGGAACTGCGCCGTCGCGAGCGTCGTGTAGAGACCGCCGCGCGCGAAGAGGTCGTCGTGGGTCCCGCGTTCCACGATGCGCCCGCGGTCGAGCACGAAGATGACGTCGGCCGAGCGCACCGTGGAGAGCCGGTGCGCGATCGCGATCGTCGTGCGGCCGCGCATCAGCGGCTCGAGGGCCGCCTGGACGAGCCGCTCCGAGGTCGTGTCGAGGCTGGACGTCGCCTCGTCGAGGATCAGGATGCGCGGGTCCTTGAGGATCACGCGCGCGATCGCGAGGCGCTGCTTCTCCCCGCCCGAGAGCTTGTAGCCGCGCTCGCCGACGACCGTGTCGTAGCCCTCGGGAAGTTCCATGATGCGGTCGTGGATGTAGGCGGCGCGCGCCGCCGATTCGAGCTCGGCGTCGGTGGCACCCGGGCGCCCGTAGAGCAGGTTCCGGCGCACGGTCGCGTGGAACAGGTAGGTCTCCTGCGTGACGACGCCGATGATCTCGCCGAGCGAGCGCATCGCGATGCGCCGCACGTCGGTCCCGTCGATCTCGATGGCGCCCTCCTCCACGTCGTAGAGGCGCGGCACGAGGTAGGTCATCGTCGTCTTGCCGGCGCCGCTCGGACCGACGAGCGCGACGAGCTGGCCGGGCTCGATGGCGAGGTCGATGCCGTCCAGCGTCCACGGACGCGGTTCCCCGTCCTCCCCCTGGCGCTCGTAACGGAACCGGACCCGGTCGAACCGGACGGCGCCGCGCACGCGGGCGGGATCGAGCACGACGGCGTCGGGGGCGTCGCGGATGTCCTGCTCGAGGTCGAGGTACTCGAAGATGCGGTCGAAGAGGGCGAGCGACGAGGAGACCTCGGTCGTCACCTGCAGCATCGACCCGATCGGGAAGAACAGCCGGGACTGGAGCGTCGTGAAGGCGACGATCGTCCCCGCCGTGACGGCACCCGCGGTGGCCCGCCCCGACAGCACCCACCCCGCCGCGAGGTAGACGAGCGCGGGCGTGATCGAGAAGAAGGTGCCGACGACGGCGAAGAAGGATCGCCCGATCAGCGTCTGGCGGATCTGCAGGCCGGTCAGGCGCGCGTTCTCGCCGCGGAACCGTTCGACCTCGTCGCGCTGGCGGCCGAAGGCCTTCGCGAGCAGGACCCCGGAGACCGAGAGGGTCTCCTCCGTGATCGCGCTCATGTCGGCGAGCGTCCGCTGGGTGTTGGCCGACACCTCGCGGCGCGCGCGACCGACGCGGACGGTGAGCCAGAGGAAGACCGGCAGGAGGAACAGCGACAGGACCGTCAGTTCCCACGACAGCACGAGCATCGCCGCCAGCGTGCTCAGGATGACCACGACGTTCGACAGGACGTTGGACGCCGTGTCGGTGACGACGTTCTGGACGCCGCCGACGTCGTTGGCCAGGCGCGACTGGATCTCCCCCGTACGCGTGTCGGTGAAGAAGCGGAGCGCCATCCCCTGCAGGTGGTCGTAGAGCGCGTCGCGCAGGTCCTGCATGACGCGCAGGCCCACGACGTTCGCGAGGTAGGTCTGCCCGATGCCGATGATCGCGGTCACGATCGGGATCGCGATCATGAAGCTCACCCCGATCGCGAGGGCGTGCAGCTGCGGGCAGACACCACCCTCGCAGACGCCCGCGGGGCTCCCGAAGAGGGCGTGGTCGAAGATCCACTTGATGAGGAGCGGGTTCGCGACGCCCAGACCGGAGGTCACGACGATGGCGAGCCCGACGATGGCCACCTTGCCGCGGTAGGCGCGGAAGGCGGCGATGACGCGGCGTCCCGTCCGTGGGTCGATCGGATGCTCGGGGCCCTGGCCCGCGCCCGCGCGCATCCACCCACCATGCATGCCCATCGGGGCAGCATACGGGCGGGTCAGGCGATCAGGTCGCGCGCGCGATCGAGGACCGCGTCGAGCATCGCGGGCGTGAGTCGACCCGTGAAGGTGTTCTGCTGCGACGGATGGAAGCTCCCGACGAGCGCGTAGGGACCGACGATCGTCTCCGCGCCGTGGCCGAACCGCGGCTTCGGGCGCGCGACGTGCCCGAGCGACGCGAGGGCGCGGAGCGCGCCGTCCCACGCGAACGCGCCGAGCGCGAGGACCACCCGCAGGTCCCCGAGCGCCGCGATCTCGCGTTCCAGGAACGGCAGGCACCGGTCCCGCTCCGCGGGCGTCGGGCGGTTCCCCGGCGGCGCGCAGCGCACGACCGCGGCGACGTAGGCGCCGATCATCCGCAGACCGTCCTCGCGGTGCGTCGAGGTCGGACGGTCGGCGAACCCGGCGCGGTGGAGCGCGGAGAAGAGGAAGTCGCCGGAACGATCCCCCGTGAAGACGCGGCCCGTGCGGTTCCCGCCGTGCGCCGCGGGCGCGAGGCCGAGGACGAGCAGGCGCGCCGCGGGATCGCCGTAGCCCGGGACCGGTCGGCCCCAGTAGGGCTCGTCGGCGAACCGCGCGACCTTCTCCGCCGCGACGTCCTCGCGCCACCGCACGAGACGCGGACACGCGCGGCAGTCGACGACCGCACGCGTCACCCCCGCGAGGGCACGCGCGCTCACCGGCGTCGCCACCGTCGCAGCGCGCGGAACCGTTCCTCGGCCTCCTCGAACGCGTCGAGCGGCGCGAGGAGATCGCCGATCGTGCCGACCAGCGCCTCGAATCCCTCGGGCATCTCGGCCTCGAGCCGTACGCGCTCGGCGAGTCCGCGCGCCGCCGCGGCGTCCACATCCTCGTGGTGCCACCCGTCCATCGTCGCGGCGGCCTCGGCGAGCGCGACCTCGAGATCCACGAGCGAAGCCGCGAGCGGTCGACCGGCGATGCGGGTCGTCGGGACGGAGGCGAGCAGGGCGTCCTTCGCGCGACCGATCGCGAGGAGCGTCGCCGCGAACGCCGCGTACGGCGCGTCGAGGTGCGCGGGGAGCCGGCGGCGCATCTAGGCGCCGGCGACGGCCGCGAGCGCCATCGCGGGGTCGTTCGACGCGATGGCGTCGAGCCCCCACCCGCAGAGGTCGCGGACCGTCGGCGCGTCGTCCACG
The DNA here is from genome assembly GCA_046094605.1 of Actinomycetota bacterium. GTDB lineage: Bacteria > Actinomycetota > UBA4738 > UBA4738 > HRBIN12 > JBJTIF01. Next base: position 4,580 of record JBJTHT010000165.1, read on the forward strand.
ACCCAGGTGCCGACGCGCATCCCGGCAGCGTGCGCCTCGTCGACGAACGCCTTCCCGGCGGGCAGGAGCGACCAGGTCCCCGGCAGGACCATGTCGTGGCCCGAGGCCACGGCGAGCGCGAGGCCCGGTCGCGGGTCGTCG
>JBJTHT010000166.1:0-10853 GCA_046094605.1 Actinomycetota bacterium
CCCATGAGCGCGGCGACCGCCTCGCCCGCGGGCTCGGGAAGATCGGTTCCTTCTTCGACGGGATGTTCTCGACCTTCCGCATCCCGGACTTCGCCGCGCTCATGGGCGTGCAGTTCCTCGTGATGATGGCCGACGGGCTGATCCGCGGGTCGATCGCGAAGTCGATCGCGTTCGGCGGCCAGCAGGGCTTCGACATCACGACCGTGCCGTCGGCGGACTACCTGCTGAGCGTCGCGCTCGCGCTCTACGTCCCGTACACGTTCGTGAGTCCGTTCATCGGCGTGTTCATCGACCGGTTCGAGCGGCGGCGGGTGCTCGGCGGCGCGGCGATCATCACCGCCGCGCTCACGGCGGTCGTGGCCGCCGTGATCCTCCTGCCGCTCTCGGGCGGGACCACGGAGGGCGACGTCGGCGCGACCGCGGGACTCGTCGTCGGCATGCTCGTGATGCAGGCCTGCGTGCGCGTCACGCTCGCGGTGAAGTCCGCGGCGCTCCCGGAGGTCGTGCGCGGCCGCGACCTCCTGAACGGGAACGGCCTGTCGCAGGCGGGCGGCGCGCTCTTCCAGGTCCTCGGCGCGGGCTTCGCGTTCGGCTTCGGCGCGGTGCTGCCGTCGTGGCTCGTCGTGGGACTGGGCGGGGCGACGCTCCTGGTCGCCGCCGCGGTCGCGCGCCGGATCAGCCGCCTCGAGGTCGCGCCCCACACGACGTCGTTCCTGCAGGAGGTCCGCCGCGTCGTCGGCGACATCGCCCGCGGGGTCCGCGAGGTCGCCGGTCGCCCGGCCGCGGCGTTCGCGCTGACCTCGTTCCAGATGCTGCGCTACCAGTTCTGGGGCTTCGCCCTGATGGTCTTCGCGCTCTACTCGCGCTCCCTCGTGGCGAGCGGGAACGCCGACACGCTCGCGCTCGCGATCGTGGGCGGCGGCGGCTTCATCGGCGGTGCGCTCGGGATGGTCGTCGCGCAGCGCTGGAAGGACTCCGTCCCGCCGGCACGGCTGCTCGTCGGTTCCATGGCGCTGCTCGGTGGCGCGACGGCGGTGTTCGGAGCGGTCACGAGCCTCGCCGGGTTCGCCGCGCTGCTGTTCTGCGGGTTCGCGACGTTCTTCCTGGGGAAGATCTCGGCCGACACGATCCTCCAGCAGTCGATGCCCGACGACTTCCGCGGCCGGGCCTTCGCGCTCTTCGACGTCGCCTACAACCTGGGCTTCATCGTGCCGGCGCTCATCCTCGTCGGGGTCTGGTCCGACGAGCGCGTTCGGCCGATCCTCGTCGGTTCCGGACTGGTGTTCCTCGTCCTCACCGCGCTCGTCGCGCGCTGGGCGCGGGCGATCCGCGGCCAGCTCGCCACGCAGGACGACCTCGTCTAGGCGGCGGGTCGCTCGCGTTCCCGGGCGTCCAGGCGGTGCGCGGCCAGCGCCCGCACGAGCGCCGCGTCCGGTTCCCGGTCCCACGCGAGCATGAACAGCGTGCCGACGGCGAGGTTGGGGATCGCCGCGATCATCGCGGCGTGGATCAGGCCCTCGTCGGCACCCACCGCCATCGTCGCGAGCGGCACGGTCGCGGCGACGAACAGGAGGCTCCCGGCGAAGCGGGGACGCTCGAGGCCGAGGAGCCCGGCCGGGACGCTCGCGAGTACGTTCGCGATCGAGACGACGGGGCCGACGCGGTCCATGAGGTGGCGCATCCCGACGGGTTCGAGCACGAACGCGAGCCACGCGGCCACCGCCAGGACCGCCGTGCCGAGGAGGACCCGGTCGACGCCGTAGGGCCGCTCGACCGACGACCACACGAGCAGCCCGAGCGGGATCATCCACACGAGCGTGAGTCCCCACGCCGCCGCACCACCGGGTGCCGCGAACGTCGCACCGACGACGAACGCCGACGCCACGAACCCCCACGACGCCATCAGGACCGCCGCCGCGCGTTGCGCGCCCGTCATCCGCACCTGTCGCATCCCGTTCCCTCCGTTTCCCATTCCACCGTCGTCGGTACCCTTTCCCCGTGGCGTGGATCGAGACGCGCGATGCGAGGCTCTGGGTCGAGGTGGATGGGGACGGGGACCCCGTCACCGTGGTCGCGCACGGCCTGACGAACAACCGCCTCGAACTCGCGATGCTCACGCCGTTCATGCCGGGCACGAAGGTCCGGTTCGACTTCCGGGGCCACGGTCGCTCCTCGGCGCCCGAGGACCCGCAGGCCTTCCGCTTCGCCGACTTCGCGCGCGACCTCGACGCCGTCGCCCGCGCGCACGATGCACGCGTCGCGGTCGGGACGTCGCTGGGCGCCGGCGCGATCGCGAACCTGCTCGCCTCGGACCCGACGCGCTTCGACCGGAGCGTGTGGCTCATGCCGGCCGGTCTCGATATGGAGTTCGGCTTCATCGAGCGCTACGACCACCTGGCGGAGGAGTTCGACTCGGCCGACGCGGCGCTGCGCGAGGTGGACCGGAACCCGGAGCGGGTGCGCGAGATGCTCCGCGCCCCGTGGATGACCGGCCTCGACCCGAACATGTGGGCGCACGAGGATCCCGCGGGACTCGCACGCGCGATCCGCTGCGTCGTGCGCGATCACCCGGTCCCGGACCGGGACCTCCTGCGCCGCGTGGCGTCGCCCGTCCTGCTCGTGTGCATCGACGGCGACCCGATCCACCCGGTGGAACTCGGTCGCGTGCTCCACGAGCTGCTGCCGAACTCGGAACTGCTCGTCTACGGCTCGGGACAGGAACTCTTCCAGGCGATCCCGGACCTCCTGCCCAAGGTCGTCGGGTTCCTCACCGCCTGAACCGGGCCGGTTCCGGCACCGCGGTAGGCTCCGCCCGTGACCGAGGACCTGTACTCGACCGACGCCTACCTGCGCTCCTGCGAGGCGACCGTCGTCGCGGTGGATGGGAACGCGGCGATCCTCGACCGGACGGTCTTCTACGCGCGCGGAGGCGGCCAGCCCGGCGACACCGGCGTGCTCCGCTCCGAGGCGGGCGAGGTGCGCGTGCTCGACACCGTGAAGGGCGAGGGCGGCATCCGCCACGAGTGCGAGACGCCGCCGCCACCGGTCGGGACGCGGGTCACCTGCGAGATCGATTGGGAGCGCCGGCACCAGTTGATGCGCACGCACACGGCGCTCCACGCGCTCTCGGGCATCGTCGAGCGCACGACCGGGGCGAAGGTGACCGGCGGGAACATGGAGGTCGGCGGCGTCGCGCGCATGGACTTCGAGCTCGACTCGATCAGCCAGGACTTCGGCCGGGAGATCGAGGAGGCGCTCAACGCGGCCCTCGCCGGCGACACGCCGGTGCACGTCACGTTCATGCCGCGGACCGAGGCGCTCGCCGACGCCGACCTGATCCGCACGAAGGTGAGCCTGATCCCCGCGCACGTGGACCCGATCCGCATCGTGGACATCGTCGGCATCGACAAGCAGGCCGACGGGGGGACCCACGTGCGGTCCACCGGTGAGGTCGGCCGCGTGCGCGTCGTCAAGACCGAGAGCAAGGGGAAGGGCTTCAAGCGGATGCGGATCGAGCTCGTTGACTGACGCGCACGTCCGCCACGACGCGGTCGGCGGCCTGCTCGCGGGCGCCGCGGCCTTGTTCTTCGGCGTCGTCATCATCCTCGGCAAGCGCGTCTCGGCGCTCACCGACCCGATCCCGGTCGAGGCGATGCTCTCCGTGCGCTTCGCGGTGGCCGCCGTGGTGATGGCCGCGGCGCTCGCCGCCACGCGGCGGCCGCTGCTCGCCGAGCCCGGCGAGCGCCGCGGCCTCGCGCTCCTGTCGATCTTCGGCTACGGCGTCGAGGCGACGTTCTTCTTCCTCGCGCTGCGTCACGGCACCGCCGCCGCCGTGACGCTCCTGTTCTTCATCTACCCCGTGACGGTGGCGTTCGGCGCGTGGCTCGTGGGCCAGGGCCGACCGACCCGCCTCACGGTCGTCGCGCTCCTGTGCGCCCTCGTCGGCGCCGCGATCGTCGTGGCCACCGGTTCCGGGCTCGCGATCGAGGCGATCGGCGTCGTCTTCGCGTTCACATCGGCGGTCGTCTACTCCGGGTACCTCGTCGCGGCCGACGTCGTCCTGCGCCGGACGAACTCGCTCACGAGCGGGATGTGGGTGAGCGCGGGCGCGTCGGTCGGGCTGTTCCTCTGGGCGGTCGCCGTCGGCCACTGGCGCCTGCCGACGCCCGCGGAGTGGGGGCCGATCGTGGGTATGGGTGTCGCGACGGCGGGCGCGTTCGTCTGCCTGATGGAAGGCATCCGACGCGTGGGGGCGCTGCGCACCGCGATCATCTCGGCGCTGGAACCGCTCGCCGCCTCCGTCCTCGCCTGGATCGTCCTCGGGGAACGCGTCACGGGCGGCGTCGCGCTCGGCGGCGCGCTGATCCTCGCCGGCGCGGTGACCGCGAGCCTCGCGCGCCGCACGCCGACCGCGCAGGAACAGCAGATCCCGTGAGGCGGCGCGCGTTCCTCGTCGTCCTCGCGATCGCCGCGACGGCCTGCGTGCGCGGCGCGGAACCGGTCGCCGTCACGCCGTCGCCCTCGGCGACCTCGCCGTCGCCCAGTCCGTCGCCCTATCCGGACACGATGGAGGGTGGGACCGGCGCGCTCGTCGGCACGCTCACCGTCCCGCGCCTGGGGCTCGACGACTTCCCGCTGCTCATGGGGACGACGACCGACGTCCTCGCCGTCGGCGTCGGCGTCTACGTCGGCGCCGCGACGCCGGGGAGCGGGAACCTCGCCACGGCCGGCCACCGCGTCACGCCCGTCCAGGGCTCGTGGCACGGTCCGTACTACGACATCGACAGGCTGGTCGACGGCGACCGCGCGTGGATCGAGTTCGAGGGACGGACCTACGAGTACGCGTGGCGCCAGACCGTCATCACGACGCCCGACGACGTGAGCGTGCTCGCCGACGGTGTCGCCGATCTCACGATGACCGCGTGCCACCCCAAGGGGCTGCTCTCCCAGCGCATCGTCGCGTTCTGGCAGCTCGTCGGGTACGCGCCGACGCCGGCGTCGGAACGCGGCACACCGGCACCGCTCGTCCCGGTCGCGCCGTCCGTCGAGCCGGGGACCGTGCTGCCCTGATCGTCCGCTAGGCGGCGAGGACGCCGAGCGCGGCGACGACGAGGTACACGCCCGCCGCGCCCGCGAGGAGCGTCCACCGGAACGGCCGGGGGAGCGCGGAACCGCCCGCGGTGAAGTACGCGATCGGTCCGACCACGGGGAGCGCGAGTACCGCGAGCATCCACCAGATGCGCGACCGCATCGCGTCCTCGCGTCGCGCGAGGTCCCACAGCGCGATCGCGATCCACGCCGTGTACAGGATCACCGGCAGGGCGTAGGCGTAGAGACCGATCAGCACGCCCCACCACGTCGTCGAGAGCGGGAAGCCCATCAGCGTCACCTCCTGGAACCGCGGCGTCGGGTCGGAAGCCGTCGCCATCGCCGCGATCGTCCGGATCTCGGGGAGCGGTCCCGGGACGGCCGTCTCGGGAACCGCGGGTCGGGCCGGCGCCGAGGCGGCGTCCGGCATCTGCGCCTGGTCCGGCGGGACCGGCTGGGTGCGCCAGTCGCCGGTCGGGAAGCCCCCGAGCGCCTGGATGTAGCGGATCAGCGGTCCGAAGGTCACGCCGAGGCTGCCGCCCGCGATCGGGCGGAGCGGTCCGCCGCAGGCGGACCGCAGCTCGATCGCGGGCGGCACGCTCGTGGCGAAGTCGTTGCCGGCGAAGCAGTCGTTGCCGAGCGTCGGCGCGCCCAACGCGAGGTCGGCGCGACCGGAGTCGCGCACGAGGTTGTCGCGGATCACGTTGTTCCCCGGGAGCCAGAGGTTGCGGTCGAGGTTCGGGATCGCCGCGATGCCGAACGCCTCATGGTGCTCGACGAGGTTGCCCTCGACGACGTTGTCGCGACCGCCGGCCAGCAGGATCCCGAACCCGAACGACGGGTACTCGAGGCGCTTGGCGGCGGCGAGGATGTTCTGGTTGTCGTGGACCCAGTTCCCCGCGATCGTGGCGCCGCGCTGCGGCGGGTAGGCCTCCGAGTCGAGCGTGTTGGGGACGATGCCCGCGTAGTTGTTCCGCCACTCGCTGTTCACGATGTAGAGCTCGCCACCGGCGTTGGTCCCCGAGTAGCCGAGGCCGTTGTTCTCCGACAGCGAGTCCGTGATGATCGCGTGGCAGGGGAAGCACTGACCGATGTAGATGCCCGAGTCGGGACTCCCGCTCGCGTACGTGTGGTCGTAGAGGCCGTACACGGAGTCGTAGGCGTAGATGCCGTAGTCGCCGTTGTTGTAGGCGGTCAGGTAGGAACCGCGGTACCCGAACACGCCCGTCCAGAAGAAGCCGTTCAGGATGAAGTTCCGCGCGGTCATGTTCTCGACGGCCACGCCGTCGGCCTCGATGACCTGGATGCCGTTGTCGAGCGTGAACCCGCCGTCGAGGATCACGTCGTTGCGATCGGTCCCCCGGATCGTCACGAACGGCGTCGTCACGACGACCGCCTCGGGGTAGACGCCGGGGCCGACGAGGACGAGGTCACCCGGCGCCGCGAGGTCCACGCCGCCCTGGATCGTCGGGGCGTCCCCGGGCACGCGCACGACGTCGCCGGTGGGCGCGACCGGCGTCTCGCGCCCGGGGCCGACGGTACCCGCCGCCGTGGGGACCGGCGTGTCGCCCACGAGGACGAGGCCGATCATCCCGACGCCGGGCGCACCGTGGTAGCTGCAGTGGAACGCGTACGCGCCGGGTTCGTCGAACTCCCACTCGAACGCGTCGCCGGGTTCGAGCGTCGGCGACTCGAAGGAACCGTCATCCGCGACGACGTTGTGGATGCTCCGTCCCTCGTTGCCCCACGAGACCTCGCCGCCGACGGGGACGCGGACGATGCGGGGGGAGAACAGGTTGTCGATGGCGCGCAGGTGGCGGTAGCCACCCGGGCCGCTTCCCGCGCTCTGGGCCCACGCCGGCGCCGCGAGGGCGAGGACGATCGCGGCGAGCGCGAACGGGTGCGGGAGTCGGCGCATCGCGCCGGAGGCTAGCACCCGTCTCCGGTCAGGCGAGCGAGCCGAGCCACTCCTCGACGGCCGCCATCCAGCGATCGGGCGCCTCCATCTGCGGGATGTGGCCGACGTCCGGGAGCACGCGCACCCACCACGACGGATGCGACTCGGTCGCGGTCCACGCGAGCGAGGCCGGCACGAGGCGATCGCGTCGTCCGTGGATCGCGATGACGGGGCACTTCACATCGTCGAGGAGCAGCCGCCCGCGTTCCGGGTTCTGCCCGAGGCGGAGCAGCGATCGCGCGGCCTCGAGGAACGCCACCGCGAAGTCCGGGTCGCCGGACTGTTCGGCGAGCAGGTCGACGTGCGCGGCGACCAGGTCCTCGGCGATGCGTTCCGGATGCACCGTGTTGATGCGGAACCCGAGCCGCACGATCCGGTCGGCGTTGCCGGCGTGCACGCGCTGGCGCGCGGCCCACTCGCCGATCCGGGTGCGGTAGAGGGCGAACCCGCCGATGACCATCGGCGAGGGCATCCCGCCCGGGGCCCACGGGTAGACGGAACTCGAGAGGATCAGTCCCTCGACGGACGCGGGCTCGACCGCCGCCTGCATCACGGCGATGCCGCCCCCCATCGAGTTCCCCGCGAGGATCGCCGGTCCGCCCACGACCTCCTCGAGGAACCGCGAGAGCAGGGCCCGGTTCGCGGTGAGCTTGGCGCTGCGGCCGGCGCGGGGCGTCCGCCCGAAGCCGGCGAGGTCCACGGCGAGGACCCGCCCGTGGCGGGCGAGGAGCGGCCCGACGGGGATCCACTGGAGGTGCGAACCGCCGAGGCCGTGGACGAGCACGAAGGTCCGGCCCGGGGGGCCGTCCCACTCGAGGTAGTGGACCGGCCCGCCGATGTCCGCGTAGCGGCTGGGCGGGAGGGCCTGGCGGCTCACCGCCCCAGCCTACCCCCGGCCCCCCGAGGGGTCCCCGGTCCGGGTTCCCCCGTGCGGGGAATACCCACGGGTGTCACACGGTCTCAACATGTTGGGGTCTTTACAGGGAAGGAGGCGCCCCCTACCATGGGCGAAGGCGGTCGGAGAGGCGTTCCACGCTCCCGGCCCCGAACCAACCCGGGGACCCTTGGGTGGCTTCGCCACCCCTGAAACGGGCTCCGAGGGTACGACGAGAGAGAAGGAACCGACCATGCCAGAACCCGCCCGTCCGCTCGGCACCGACGACGCCGATGATCTTCGGCTGTACCTCGAGGCTGCCGCTCGGACCCCGCTGCTCGACAAGAACGACGAGGTCGAGCTCGCGATGGCCATCGAGGCCGGCAAGGCCGCCGACGAGCGGCTGAAGGCCGGTCGTCTCCGTGCCGCCGCGAGCATCACCAAGGCCAAGAAGGACGTCCGTGTCGCGGAGGCTGCGCGCCAGCGCTTCATCATGGCCAACCTCCGCCTCGTGGTGTCGGTCGCCAGGAAGTACCAGGGCCAGGGGCTCCCGCTCCTCGACCTGATCCAGGAGGGCAACATCGGCCTCATGCTGGCCGTCGAGCTCTTCGACTGGCGCCGCGGCTTCAAGTTCTCCACCTACGCGACGTGGTGGATCCGCCAGGGCATCACCCGGGCGATCGCCGACCGTTCGCGTTCGATCCGTCTGCCGGTCCACATCCACGACCGTCTTCGCAAGCTGAACCGCACGCGGTTCCAGTTCGCGCAGGAGATGGGGCGCGAGCCGTCGCGCGAGGAACTCGCGAAGGCGCTCGACACCACCGTGGAGGAGATCGACGACCTGACGGAGATGGGCCGCCGCGAGCCGGTGTCCCTGCAGTCGCCCGTCGGCGAGGACACGGAACTCGGCGACCTCATCGAGGAGGCCGAGTCCGAGGCCCCGTTCAACGAGGTCGAGGACGCGCTGCTCCGCGACGAGATCGGCGACGCAGTCGACAAGGTGCTCGACGAGCGCGAGCGTCACGTGGTGGCGCTGCGCTACGGGCTCGAGAACGGCAACCCGCTCTCGCTCCGCGAGACGGGCAAGGTGCTCGGCCTCTCCGGCGAGCGCGTCCGTCTCATCGAGCGCGAGGCGCTGCGCAAGCTCCGCGATTCGAACCTGATCTCGGCCGTCGCGCTCGGCTGAGACCCACCCGCTCCACCGACGGGCCGGCCCGAACGGGCCGGCCCGTCGTCGTTGCCGGGTCTCAGTGCGCGGTCGCCACCGCCGCGTCCTGCGCGACGAGGTCGCGGCCCTTCGTCTCCGGGATGAAGCGCCACGTGATGAGGATCGCGAGCGGCACCGTGACCACGAGCAGGAGGGTCATCGCGCCGCCGATCGTGCCGATCGCGCCCGTGGCCCGGTCGCCCAGGTAGCCGACCAGCCAGGCGCCCACGATCCCCCCGACCACCTCGACGGCGTTGCGGTTCCACGCGCTCGCGCGGCTGCGCACGTAGGTCGGGAAGGGTTCCGTCGCCATCGCCGAGGTGATCGCGACCGAGCCGAGGCCGAAGAAGATCGAGAGGCAGAAGAACGGGAACATGACCATCGGCGCGTCGATGTTGAACGTGGCGATGCCGGTCACGAGCGCGCCCGCCATGTAGAGCATGAACGTGGGACGCCGCCCGATGCGGTCGCCGAGGCGCCCCGCGAGGAAGAACCCGAGCGCGCCGACGAGCCCCGAGACCGCGAGGAAGAGGCCGGTCGACTGCTCCGACATGCCGCGTTCCTCCTGCGCGTAGAACGCCCACCAGAAGGCGGCCGCGGAGACCGCCGTGAAGCGCAGGAACTGCGCGAGGCCGACGGGGATCAGGATGCGGCGGAACTGCGGCTTCCACGGTTCCCAGATCGAGACGTGGTCGAGACCCTCGTCGGCGCGCACCGCCGCGTGGCGTTCGGATTCCCGCAGGCCGCGGCGACCGATGCCGATGAGGATCAGCGGGAGGATGCCGACGACGTAGTACGCGCGCCATCCCTCGCCGGCGCCGAAGAGATCGATCTCGCCGAGCCCGGCGAACCCGAGGATCCCCACGGCGATCGCGCCGAAGGTCTGCATCGAGGTGACGATGCCGAGGCCGCGTCCGCGTTCCTCCGCGGGGAACTCCTCGACCACCATCGTGACGGCCACGGCCCACTCGGCGCCGATGAAGATCTGGGCGATGCCCTGCGTCAGCGCGACGTAGGCGAGACTGGGTGCGAACGCCGTCGCCGCCGTCGCCAGGGTGTAGCCCGCGACGGTGATGAGCAGCAGGCGCTTGCGACCGAGGCGGTCCGCCTGCGCGGCGAGCGCGAAGGAGAGCACGGTTCCGATCGAGACGATCGCGCGCAGCGACCCCGCCTCGGCCTCGGTCCCACCGAGCGACGCGAGCGTCCCCGCCAGGACGAAGGACAGGACGTAGTTGTCGTAGCCCTCGAAGAACGTCGCCGCCGAGAGGAGGCGGAGGAGCTTGCTGCGGTAGCGCCGGTCGTCGGGGGCGCTCATCGGTCCGCACCCGCGAGCGCGCGGGCGCGGTCGAGCTGTTCCTGGATGGCCGCCGTGAGGCGGTCGGTGAAGGCCTGCAGATCGCGCATGCCCTGCCCTCCGGTGTCGGGACTGACCGGCGCACCATATGCCAGTCCCACCACCGGGCGCCACGGCCGGCGGAGCGAGAACCCCTCCCACGGCCAGCGACGCTGGGTCCCCCAGATGCCGACGGGGATGACCGGGGCGCCGGTCGCCGTGGCCAGCCGGGCCGCACCGCTGAGCAGCGGCCGCATGCCCTGGTCGGGGAAGCGGTTCACGCCGCCCTCCGGGTAGATGCCGGCGAGGCCGCCGCGCCGCAGGGCATCCTCCGCCCCCGGGGGGCCGGGCCCCGCGGGCGCGGCCGCGCGGCGCCCGCCCCGACCCCCCCCCC
>JBJTHT010000167.1:0-3773 GCA_046094605.1 Actinomycetota bacterium
ACGAGGCGGGGCTCGCCGTGCCGCCGGGCGTCATGGCCAACCCGAACGCGCTGCGCCTGCACCCGCGCGGCGGCGGGCACCACGTCGCGACCGAGACGCGCGCGCACGTCGCGACGCCCGCGGTCGCGACGTCGGCGATGCTCTCGGGGATCGCGTACCGGCTGCTGCAGGGCGACGCGCGCGGCCAGGTGACGCCCGCGCAGGTCGAGGAGGCGCTCGCGCCCGACGTGCTCTACGACGTGGACGTCGTGGACACCTTGTCGCTCGAGAACACCTTCAACGCGGCCGGGGGAACCGTGATGGACCCGTCCCAACTGCGCGCGATCCGCGCCGTCACCGATCGCGCCGGCGTCCCGATCCATCTCGACGGGGCGCGCCTGTTCAACGCCGAGGCCGCCGCGGGCGTGGACGCGACGGCCTGGACGTCGCAGGTCGCAACCGTCCAGTTCTGCCTCTCCAAGGGACTCGGCGCGCCGATCGGTTCGATGCTCTGCGGCCCCGCGGACCTCCTGCGTGAGGGACGGCGGCTGAAGATCCTCTTCGGCGGCGCGTGGCGCCAGGCGGGCGTCCTCGCCGCCGCCGGGCTCCTCGCCCTCGAGCATGGCCCGGGACGCCTCCACGAGGACCACGCGCGCGCACGGCGTCTCGCCGAGGGCATCGCGGAGCGCTCGCCGGGCTCGGTGGACCCCGCGTCGGTGGAGACGAACATGGTGTTCGTGGACACGCAGGGCGCGCTCGGCCTCGGTCCGCTCGACGTCGCGGCGCGGCTCGCGGATCGCGGCATCGGTGCGACCGTGATCGGGGGACGCCTCCGGCTCGTCACGCACCTCGACGTCGACGACGCCACGGTGGACCTCGTCCTCGCGACCTGGCCGGAGGTCGTCGGGTGAGCCGCGACCTCCCGCCCGAGATCGCGCGTCGCGTACCGGCCAACCAGCGGCTCGTGACGACGTGGCCGATCCTGCACCTCGGGCGCATCCCGCGCTTCGACGGCACGAACTGGGACCTCGCCGTCACGGGCCTCGTCGAGGAACCCTTCACGCTCTCCTACGCCGATCTCCGCGCCCTCGGCCCGGTGACGCTGACCGCCGACTTCCACTGCGTGACGGGGTGGAGCGCCCTGGACTTCGCATGGACCGGCGTCCCGTTCCGGGTGCTCGCGGAGCGCGCCCGGCCGCTCCCGGAGGCACGGTTCGTCTCCGCGATCTGCGACGGCGACTACACCTCGAACCTCTCGCTCGAGGCGATGCTCGACGACGACGTCCTTGTCGCGTGGGGCCACGACGGGCGGGACCTCACGCCCGAACATGGGTTCCCGCTGCGCCTCGTCGTCCCGAAGCGCTACGGCTGGAAGAGCGCGAAATGGCTGCGCGGCTTCGAGTTCACGAAGCACAACGTGCGCGGGTTCTGGGAGCGCCGTGGCTACCACATCCACGCCGACCCCTTCCTCGAGGAGCGCTACGGCTACCAGGAAGGACCCGACGCGGAACTGCGTCCGTAGCGCCGTCCTATACTCCTCGTGCAGGGGAGCTCGGGGAACCGGGCTGAGAGGTCGGCTGGTCCGCCGACGACCCTCGGGAACCTGATCCGGGTAATGCCGGCGGAGGGACGCATGACGATCGATCCGAAGCGGCTCGCGGTCTACGTCGTCACGTCCGCGGAGGGCGTCCCGGGTCGCACCCACCTCGACGTCGCGCGCGCGGCCGTCGCCGGCGGCGCGACCACCGTCCAGGTGCGGGCGCCGGGCGTCGACGCGGCACACCGCCGCGACCTCGCGGGCGAGATCGCGGCGGTGTGCCGCGCCGCGGGGACGATCTGCGTCGTCAACGACGATCCCGTCGTCGCGCGCGCGGCGGGCGCCGACGGCGTGCACGTCGGCCAGGACGATCGCCCCGATGCGGCGCGCGCGGTGCTCGGCGACGCCGGCGTCGTCGGCGTGAGCGTCCACACGCCGGATCAGGCACGGCGCGCCGCCGACGCCGGCGCCGACTACCTCGGCGTGACCGTCTGGGAGACGCCGACCAAGCCCGAGGCGCGCGGCATCGGCCTCGCGGGCGTGGAGGCGATCGTGGCCGCCACGCACCTCCCGGTCGTGGGGATCGGCGGGATCCACGTCGCCAACGCGGCGTCGGTGATCGCCGCCGGCGCGGCCGGCGTGGCGGTGGTCTCGGCGGTCGGTGCCGCCGACGACCCGGTCGAGGCGACCCGCCGCCTCGCCGAGGCGATCGGCGCGGTGGTGCCGCGATGAGCGAGCAGCGCACCGGCAAGGCGACGGCCGAGCTGTTCGAACAGGTGATCCTGCGTCGCCTCGGTCGCCGCGATCCGGACGTGCTGGTCGGGCCGCGCCACGGCGTCGACGTCGGGGTCGTGCGCGTCGCCGACGGCGTCGCGATGGCGCTCACCGCCGACCCCGTGTTCATCGTGCCCGCCTACGGGTGGGAGCGCGCGGCGTGGTTCGCCGTCCACATCCTCGCCTCGGACGCCGCGACGAGCGGATTGCCCCTGCGCTGGATGGCCGTGGACCTGAACCTCCCGCCGGAGATCTCCGACGAGGACCTCGCGACGATGTGGGACGCGTTCCACCGTGCGTGCGACGACCTCGGTATCGCCATCGTCACCGGCCACACGGCGCGCTACGACGGCTGCGCGTGGCCGATGGTGGGCGGCGCGGTCTGCATGGCGTCGGGGCCCGAGGACCGGTACGTCACGCCGACGATGGCGAGGCCGGGGGATCGGATCGTCGTGACGAAGGGCGCCGCGATCGAGGCGACCGCGCTGTTCGCCGCGACGTTCCCCGACCGCCTCGCCGCCGGCGTCGGCGCCGACGTCGTGCGCGAGGCCGATGCGCTCTTCGAGGCGATGACGGTCGTGCCGGAGGCGACCGTCGCCCGGGACTTCGGCCTGCGCGAGCGCGGCGTCACCTCGATGCACGACGCGACGGAGGGCGGCGTGCTCGGCGGACTCACGGAGGTCGCCGCCGCGTCGGGCGTGGGGATGCGCGTGGACCTCGCCGCGATCCCCGTGCCGCCCGCGGTGCGCGCGGTGTGCGAGCACGTCGGGATCGATCCCTACATCTCGATCTCGGAGGGGACCCTGATCGCCACGGTGGTGCCCGACCGCGCGGAGGCGTTCGTCGCCGCGCTCGCCGCGCGCGGGATCCACGGCGCCGTCATCGGCACCGTGACCGATGCGGCGGCCGGCACGGTCCTCGTCACGCCGGAGGGCGAGCGACCGTTCGCGCACCCGGGGCTCGACCCGTTCTGGGGCGCGTTCGGCGCCTGGGCTGCCGCCGCGGCCGGCATCGCGGACCGTTCCTAGCCGGGGGTAGGCTCCGCCCGTGCTGGACCTCCTCGCCGTGGGCGACCTCATGCTCGACGTGCGCGTTGAGGCCGACGCGCTCGTTCCCGGCGGCGACGTCGCGGGGCGCGTGCGCGTGCGCCCCGCGGGGACCTCGGCGAACGCGGCGGTCTGGGCCGCCGCCGTCGGCGCCCGCGCGGGTGTCTGCGCGCGGGTCGGCGACGACGTGTCGGGGCGGATGATCGTCAGCGCGCTGGAGGACCGCGGCGTGGAACCGATCGTCGCCGTCGATCCGGACGCGGAGACCGGTTCGATGCTGGTCGTCCACCAGGGCGAGGAGCGCTCGATGGTCGCCGACCGCGGGGCCAACGCCCGGTTCTCGGTGGACGACCTGCCCGCCTCGTTCGACGCGCGCGCGGTGCTCGTCTCCGGCTACGTCGTCCTGGATCCCGTCACGGAACCCGTGGCGCGCGCGG
>JBJTHT010000168.1:0-6515 GCA_046094605.1 Actinomycetota bacterium
CGCGCCGCGCGCACCGGTCGTCTCCCCGCCGCGGGGCGCGGACGCGGCGCGGCGGTGCCCGCGCGGTGGCCGTGACCCGGCAACCGGGCCCCCCCCCCGCGCGGTGCGCCGCCGCGCGCGGGGTGGGCGCCCGCGTCGGCCTCGTGCCGACGATGGGCGCGCTGCACGCCGGCCACGAGGCGCTGCTCGCCGACGCGCGCGGGCGCTGCGACCTCCTCGCGATGAGCCTGTTCGTGAACCCGCTGCAGTTCGGCGACGCGGCCGATCTCGAGGCGTACCCGCGCGACGAGGCGCGCGACGTGGAGATCGCGCGCGCCCGCGGCGTGGACGTCGTGCTCGCGCCCAGCGCCGCCGCGATGTACCCGGCGGGCGAACCGCTCGTCACCGTGGACCCCGGCCCGCTCGGCGATCGCTTCGAAGGCGCGAGCCGGCCCGGTCACTTCCGCGGCGTGGCCACGGTCGTCGCGAAGCTCTTCCACGCGACGGGTCCGTGCGTCGCCGTGTTCGGCGAGAAGGACGCGCAGCAGGTCGCCGTGATCCGGCGGATGGTCGAGGACCTCGGGTTCCCCGTCGAGGTGGTCGTGCACCCGACGGTGCGCGAGACCGACGGTCTCGCGCGGTCCTCGCGCAACGCCCGTCTCACGCCGGCGCAGCGCGCCGCGGCCGGATGCCTGTTCCTCGGCCTCTCGGAGGCCGCGGCGCTCGCCCGCGCCGGGGAACGCGACCCCGCGCGCCTCGTCGCCGCGATCGCGCGCGAGGTCGGCGCGACGCCGGAGGCGCGGCTCGACTACGCGGCGGTCGTGGACCCGACGACGTTCGAGGAGATCGCGAGCGTGGACACGGCCGCCCGCGCGGTCGTCGCGGCCACGTTCGGGTCCGTGCGCCTCATCGACACGCTCGCCCTCGGGCCCGCCGAGCCCGCGGCGTAGGATGACGCGGTCCACCGACCGCTGAACCACCGATGGAGGGAACCGCGTGCTCCTCGCCGTGAACGTCGGCAACACCAACACCGTGTTCGGCGTCTTCGACGGCGACGAACTGCGGTGGTCGTGGCGCATCTCGACGCAACCCACGCGCACCGCCGACGAGCTCGCCGTCGTCCTGGCGGGCCTCCTCGACCAGGTGGGCCTCTCCTTCAGCACGAAGATCACCGGCGTTGCGATCTCCTCGGTGGTCCCGCCCTCGACGACGGCGTTCCGCGAGATGGTCGAGACCTACTTCAGCTTCCCGGCCCTCGTCGTGGAACCGGGCGTGCGCACCGGCGTCCCGATCCTCACGGACAACCCGCGGGAGGTCGGTTCCGATCGCATCGTGAACGCGCTCGCCGCGTTCGAGCGCCACGGCGGCCCCTGCATCGTCGTGGACTTCGGCACCGCGACGACCTACGACGTCGTCTCGGCCAAGGGCGAGTTCCTCGGCGGGGTGATCGCGCCCGGCGTGGGGACGTCCAACGCGGCGCTCGCGCGGTCGACCGCGCGCCTGCCCCAGGTGGAACTGCAGGCCCCGCGTGCCGCGCTCGGCAAGAACACGGTGGAGGCGATCCAGTCGGCCCTCGTGTTCGGGACGGCGGCGCAGGTGGACGGCCTCATCGCGCGGCTGCGCGCCGACCTCGGGAGCCACGCGACGGCGGTGGCCACCGGCGGCCTCTCGTCGCTCATCGTCCCGCACTGCGCGACGATCGACGTGACCGACCCCGACCTCACCCTGCACGGGCTGCGCCTGGTCTTCGAACGGAACCTCGATGCCTGACGAGCGCGACGAGCGATCCGAGCGCGACGTCATCGGCGCCCGCCGCGCCGCGCTGGAACGCCTGCGCGCGGGCGGCGTCGAACCGTTCGCGATGAGCCTCGAGGCGGCGCTCGGCGTCGCCGAGGCGACGACCGCCGCCGATCTCCGGGCGCGCCACGGGGGCCTCGGCCCCGACGCGCGCTCGGACGATGCGGCCGTCGTGGCCGGCCGCATCGTCCTCGCCCGCCGCTTCGGCGCGCTCGTGTTCCTCACGGTCCGCGACCGCACCGGCGACCTCCAGTTCGTGGCCGACCGCGGCGATCTCGGCGACGCCGGGTTCGCCCTCCTCGAGGAATTCGACCTCGGCGACATCGTGGGCGGCCGGGGCGTCGTCGGCACGACGAAGCGCGGCGAGCTCTCCCTGTTCCTTACGGACGTCGCGCTGCTCACGAAGGCGCTGCGCCCGCTGCCCGCGAAGTGGCACGGGCTGAAGGACCCAGACCTCCAGCAGCGCCGTCGCTACCTGCAGCTCTCCTCCGATCTGGCGTCGCGCCGCGTCGTCACCGCGCGGGCCCGCACGCTCTCGGCGATCCGGTCGCACCTCGACGGCGACGGGTTCGTCGAGGTCGAGACGCCGGTGCTCCACTCCCACGCGGGCGGTGCGGTCGCGCGGCCGTTCCTCACGCACCACCGCGTCCTCGACGTGGAGCTCACGCTGCGCATCGCGCTCGAGCTCTACCTCAAGCGCCTGCTCGTCGGCGGCCTCGAGCGCGTCTACGAGATCGGGCGGAACTTCCGCAACGAGGGCATCGACCGCGACCACAACCCCGAGTTCACGATGCTGGAGGTCTACCGCGCCTACGGCGACTACGGGACGATGATGGATCTCGGCCAGGCGCTCATCGGCGCGGCGGCGATGGCGGTCCGCGGCACGCTCACCTTCGAGGTGCAGGGACGTCCGCTCGACCTCGGCGGCACGTGGCGGCGGATCCCCGTGCTCGAGGCGGTCTCCGAGGCGGCGGGCGAGGAGATCTCGCTCGAGCGCGAGGATCTCGCCGACGTCGCGCGCCGCCACGGGGTGGAGCCGCACGCGTCGTGGGGGCCCGGCAAGATCGCGTTCGAACTCTTCGAGCACCTCGTCGAGGGCTCGCTCTGGGAACCGACGTGGATCACCGACCTCCCACGCGAGGTGTCGCCGCTCGCGCGTCCGCACCGCTCGAAGCCGGGCCTCGTCGAACACGCCGATCTCATCGTGTGCGGGATGGAGATCGTCCCCGCGTACTCGGAGCTCACCGATCCCGACGAGCAGCGCGCGAGCTTCGAGATGCAGCAGGAGGCGCGTCGCCGCGGCGGCGAGGAGGAGGCGCACCCGGTGGACGAGGACTTCCTCACCGCGCTGGAGCACGGGATGCCCCCCTCGGGGGGCCTGGGGCTCGGCGTGGACCGCCTGCTGATGATCCTCGCGGACGTCCCGTCGATCCGCGACGTCATCCTGTTCCCCCATCTGCGACCCGGCGACTGACCAGCGGGAATAGGCCGCCGGGGGGCGCGGTTGACCCCTTCGGAGGCGGTCGGCACGCGCGTCCGGGACCCCCGTGTCGGGGGGTGCGGGGTATACTTCGTGCCTAGGGCGTCCCGACGAGGGGCGCCTGACCCGCTCCGGGGGTAGGACTCGGTCCGTGGAGCCCCGGGCGTTGGCCGGATGGCGGGCGGAGATGCCCGGGAGGCTGAGATGTTCGAGCGGTTCACGGACCGGGCACGGCGGGTGGTCGTCCTCGCGCAGGAAGAGGCGAGGATGCTCAACCACAACTACATCGGCACCGAACACATCCTGCTCGGCCTGATCCACGAAGGCGAAGGCGTCGCCGCGAAGGCCCTCGAGTCGCTCAGCATCTCGCTCGAGGCCGTGCGCCAGCAGGTCGAGGAGATCATCGGCCAGGGACAGGCTGCGCCGACGGGGCACATCCCGTTCACGCCGCGCGCCAAGAAGGTCCTGGAACTCTCGCTGCGCGAGGCCCTCCAGCTCGGCCACAACTACATCGGCACCGAGCACATCCTGCTCGGCCTGATCCGCGAGGGCGAGGGTGTCGCCGCGCAGGTGCTCCAGAAGCTCGGGGCGGACCTCGCGCGCGTGCGCAAGACCGTGATCGGCCTGCTCGAGGGCTACGCGGGGGGCAAGGGCGAAGCCGCGGGCGGCGAGGCCGCCGCCAACGCCGGCCAGGGGTCCGCCGTCCTCGACCAGTTCGGTCGCAACCTCACGCAGCTCGCCCGCGACGGGAAGCTCGACCCCGTGATCGGCCGCGAGAAGGAGATCGAGCGCGTGATGCAGGTGCTCTCGCGCCGCACGAAGAACAACCCCGTCCTCATCGGCGAGCCCGGCGTCGGAAAGACCGCCGTCGTCGAGGGTCTCGCGCAGGCGATCGTCTCGGGCGAGATCCCCGAGACGCTCAAGGGCAAGCAGATCTACACGCTCGACCTGGGCGCGCTCGTCGCCGGTTCCCGGTACCGCGGCGACTTCGAGGAACGCCTGAAGAAGGTCCTCAAGGAGATCCGCACGCGCGGCGACATCATCCTGTTCATCGACGAGCTGCACACGCTCGTCGGCGCCGGGGCCGCCGAGGGCGCGATCGACGCGGCGAGCATCCTCAAGCCGATGCTCGCGCGCGGCGAACTCCAGACCGTCGGCGCCACGACGCGCGACGAGTACCGCAAGCACCTCGAGAAGGATGCGGCGCTCGAACGCCGGTTCCAGCCGATCTCCGTGGACGAACCTTCCGTCACCCACACGATCGACATCCTCAAGGGCCTGCGCGACCGCTACGAGCAGCACCACCGCGTCACGTTCACCGACGAGGCGCTCGTGGCCGCGGCCAACCTCGCCGACCGCTACGTCTCGGACCGGTTCCTCCCCGACAAGGCGATCGACCTCATCGACGAGGCCGGCTCGCGCATGCGCATCCGCCGCCTCACCGCGCCCGAGGGTGTGCGCGAGGTGGACGAGAAGATCTCCGAGGTGCGCCGCCGCAAGGAGTCCGCGATCGACGCGCAGGACTTCGAGGCCGCCGCGTCGCTCCGCGACGAGGAGCGCCAGCTCATCGAGGAACGCCGACGCCGCGAACGCGAATGGAAGTCCGGCGAACTCGACGTCGTGTCCGAGGTCGGCGAGGAGGAGATCGCGGAGGTCCTCGGCGTCTGGACCGGCATCCCGGTCTACAAGCTGACCGAGGAGGAGACCGCGAAGCTCCTCCGCATGGAGGACGAGCTCCACACGCGCATCATCAGCCAGTCCGACGCGATCCAGGCCGTCTCGCGGGCGATCCGCCGTACCCGCGCCGGGCTCAAGGATCCGCGCCGGCCGAGCGGTTCCTTCATCTTCCTCGGGCCCTCGGGCGTGGGGAAGACCGAACTCTCGAAGGCGCTCGCGAGCTTCCTCTTCGGTTCCGACGACTCGCTGATCCAGCTCGACATGTCGGAGTACATGGAGAAGCACACCGTGAGCCGCCTCATCGGGTCCCCCCCGGGCTACGTCGGCTACGAGGAGGGCGGCCAGCTGACGGAGGCCGTCCGCCGCAAGCCCTTCAGCGTCGTGCTCTTCGACGAGATCGAGAAGGCGCACCCCGACGTGTTCAACACGCTCCTGCAGATCCTCGAGGACGGCCACCTCACCGACTCGCAGGGCCGCAAGGTCGACTTCAAGAACACCGTGATCATCATGACCTCCAACCTCGGCGCGCGGGACATCCAGCGCGGCCCGGGGGTCGGGTTCGCGGCGAAGGCCGACCACCAGGCCACGTACGAGAAGATGAAGGAGAAGGTCATGGAGGAGCTCAAGCGCTCCTTCCGGCCCGAGTTCCTCAACCGCATCGACGAGGTCATCGTCTTCGAGCCGCTCACCGAGGACGACGTCAAGCAGATCGTCGACCTCATGATCAAGCGGGTCCGGGAACAGCTCGAGGCCAAGGACATCGACCTCTCCCTCACGGACGCGGCCAAGTCGCTGCTCGCGCAGAAGGGCTACGACCCTGCGCTCGGCGCGCGGCCGCTGCGCCGCACGATCCAGCGTCTCGTCGAGGACCCGCTGTCGGAGAAGCTCCTGTGGAAGGAGTTCCGCCCGGGGCAGACGATCATCGTGGACGCGCGCGACGGGGAGATCGTCTTCGAGACCCCGGAGCCGCCCGACACGCCGCCCGTCGAGCTCGCCGGCTCGCAGGAGGGCTGACGCCCTAGGCGTCCACGGGTGGGCCGCCGTCGAGGCGGTCGATCGCGACGATCAACTGCCGCGGGACGTGCGTCACCGCGCGGTAGCCGTCGCCGTCGGGCAGAACCTCCTGCGCGATCGAGACGACCGGTCCGGTGCGCAGCAGGAACCCCACGGTGACGACGGGGTAGTCGTCGCGCGCGGCCGCCGCGTCCTCGAGATCGACGTCGAACCAGGCGTCCAGCCAGCGCACCGAAACGAGCGGGAGCGTGCCGACCCCGGGGAGCCCGCGGACCACCGATTCGTGCGCGACCTCGCTGCGCGATCCCTCAACGACCTGCAGGCGTTCCATGAGGACGGACGGTAGCCCCGGGGTCTGACATGTCAGACCCGGCGCCTAGGGTCCGCACATGGGCAAGGTCCGGACGATCCACGCGTGTTCCACGTGCGGCCAACGGGTCGCGCAGTGGGCCGGACGCTGCCCCGGGTGCGGCGGCTGGGGGACGATCGGGGAGCGGCGGGCGGGCGGGGGGGGGGCCGGGGGGCCCCCGCGCCCCGCGCCCCCCCGGGGGGGCCCGCCCGGGGGGGG
>JBJTHT010000169.1:0-2591 GCA_046094605.1 Actinomycetota bacterium
CCTCGCCCGAGGACGGGTCGTCGAGGCGCACGAGGAGCTGCGCGAGGGTGGACTTGCCCACGCCGGTCGGCCCGACGAGCGCGACGGACTCGCCGGGGCGCACGTCGAACGTGACCTCCTCGAGCACGGCGGTGTCCCCGAAGCGGTACGCGAGCGCCTCGGCGCGCACGCCGAGCGGACCGGCGGGCAGGTGGGCCCCGCCCTCCTCGGCCGGTCGCACGGTGATGGGTTCCTCGAGGACCGCGGCGACGCGGCCGTAGCCGACGACCGCGCGCGGGAGCTCCGAGAGGATCCAGCCGACGAAGCGCATCGGCCACGCGAGCATCTGGAAGAGCGTCACGATCTGGACGAGCGTGCCGAGGGTGATGGAACCGGCCGCGACGCGCCACGCGCCGACCGCGATGAGGACCGCCATCGTCGCGGCCGGGAGCTGTTCCAGCGCGGGCTCGAAGCTCGCGCGCACGATGCCCGCGTCCACGCGGTGGTCGCGCAGGCGCCGCGCGGAGTCGCCGAAGCGTTCGACCTCGGCGCGTTCCCGCCCGAGCGCCTTCACGACGAGCGCGCCGTCCACCGACTCGTGGGCGACCGCGGAGACCTGGCCGATGCCCTCCTGCGCGCGCTGCGCGGGTCCCTCCATGCGCCGGGCGTAGCTGCGGTTCAGGAACCCGAGCGTCGGCACCATGAGCAGACCGATCAGCGCGAGGAACGGGTCGGCCGCGAAGAGCGACACCATCGCGAAGACGACGAGGAACACGATGCCGATCGCGAACGGCACGGGGTAGATGACGTCCACCGCGGCCTCGACGTCGGCTTCCATGTGCGCGAGGAGTTCTCCGGTCGGCTTGGCGCGGTGGTACGCGAGCGCGAGGTCGCGGTAGCGGTCGGACACGCGTTCGCGCAGCGTGCGCGCGATCGCGGACCCGAGGACGCCGCTGAAGTAGCGGCGGATGCCGATGCCCGCCGACCGCATCGACGCGAACAGGAGCACGAGGCCGACGGCGGCCCAGATGGTTCCCGAGGCGACCCCGCCGGCGAACGCGGGTCGCAGCACGCGGTCGACGGCGCGACCGAGTGCCACGGTCACGCCGACCGAACCCATCGCGAACGTGAACGCCCCGAGGACCGAGAGCAGGAACGGACGGGGGTGCATGCGGATGTAGGAGGCGATGAGCGCCACGCCCTTGCGGAACAGGCCGCGCTCCTCGATGCTCGGGAGCGTCGTCGCGGTGTCGGTCGCGCTCATCGGCGGAGCTCCGCGAGCGCGCCGCCGAGCGTGCGGATCGAGGCCTCGGTGATCGGGCTCGCGACGAGGATGACCTCGTCGGCGCCCGCCTCGGCGAACGCGCGCAGGCCCCGGGCGATCGCGGCCGGGTCGCCCTCGAGCGGCGGGACGTTGATGGGGCGCTCGCCGGCCGCCCGGTCGAGCACCGCGAGGACGCAGGCGCTGCGCCGCACGGCGGCCGGCGAGCGCCCGACGTGTTCGGCCGCGGCGCTCACCTTCGCGCTCTCGGCGGCGAAGCCCTCCGGGGTGTTGCCGAAGAGGTCGAACCAGACGTTCCACGCGTCCACGTGGGGGAGCGTCGCGGCGAGCATGCGTTCCCCGCTGCTGCCGACCATGAGCGGCGGGCGCCGGCGCGGCGCGGGGAGCAGGACGCAATCGTCCACCTTGGTGAAGCGGCCGTGGAACGTCACGCGTTCCCCGTCGAGGAGGCGTCGCACGACCTCGAAGGTCTCCTCGAAGCGCGCGACGCGCTCGGCGCGCGAGAAGCCGAACGCCGAGAAGTCGACCGGGTTCCATCCGGCGCCGAGGCCGAGGATCAGGCGGCCGACGGAGATCTCGTCCACCGTCGCGGCCTGCTTGGCGAGCATCGCCGGCGCGTGGAACGCGGTGCACGCGACGAGCGGGCCGAGCTGCACGCGCGTCGTCGCGGCCGCGAGGCCCGCGAGGAGCGTCCACGCCTCCCAGGGGCCGCGCTCGGGCCGACCGTCGCCGCGGTACAGGAGGTGGTCGCCGACCCAGATCGAATCGAACCCGACCTCCTCGGCGGCGCGCGCCATCGCCACGTACTCCGGCCAGCGCACCTCGCGCTCGACCTCGGGGAGCTGGATCCCGACGCTGAGGGGACGGTCCACCGGGCGAGTCTACGGTCGGTACCGTTGGCGGCATGGGGAACGCATCGGGACCGCTCGCGCTCGTCGGCGGCGACGAACTGCGTCGGGGGAACGAGCCGCAGGACCGTGTGCTCGCCGACGCGGCGATCGCGCGCGGCGGTCCCGCGTTCGTGCTCGCGACCGCCGCGGCGCGGCACCGTCCGGACCTCGCGGTGCGCAACGCCGTTGCGTGGTTCGGCGCGCTCGGCCTCGCGGTCGAGGAACTGCCGGTGCGCTCGCGGGACGACGCGCGTGCAGCTCGGCGCGCTCGTCGCGTGCACCGCGGTCCACGCGCCGGCGCTGCTCGCCAAGCAGGCCGCGGCGGGGGACGAGATCTCCGGCGGCCGCCTGATCCTGGGCCTCGGCGCCGGATGGAACCCGGTCGACTTCTCGGCGTTCGGCTTCTCGCGCGCCGAGCGCGTCGCGCGCTTCGAGGAGAC
>JBJTHT010000170.1:0-2432 GCA_046094605.1 Actinomycetota bacterium
GGGGGGGGCGCGGGGGCGGGGGGGGGGCGGCCCCCCCCCCCCCCCCCCCCCCCCCCCCCGACGTGGTCACGATCTGCTGGACCTCGGGCACCGAGGCCGAGCCGAAGGGCGTGCCGAGGACCCACGACCTGTGGACCGCGATCGCGTACGCGACGACCGACGCCGCGAAGCTCCGCGACGGCGACGTGCTGCTCTGCCCGTTCCCGATCGTGAACATGTCGGGGATCGGCGGGATGCTGGTTCCCTGGCTGCAGTCGGCCGGGACCCTCGTGCTTCACCAGCCGATGGCGCTCCCGATCTTCATGCAGCAGATCGTGATGGAGAAGGTGAACTACACCGTCGCGCCGCCGGTGCTGCTCAACCTCCTGCTCGCCAAGCCCGAGATGCTCGCGAACGTGGACCTCTCGTCGCTGCGCACGATCGGGTCGGGGTCGGCGCCGCTCGCGCCCTCGATGGTGAAGGGCTGGAAGGACCGCCACGGCATCGAGGTCACGAACTTCTTCGGTTCCAACGAGGGCATCGCGCTCTGCGGCGGGCCCGACGACGAGCCCGACCCCGAGGTGCGCGCGCGGGTGTTCCCCCGCTTCGGCGGGACGGGCCTCACGTTCGCCAACCGCGTCTCGCGCGGCATGCGCACGAAGCTCGTCGACCCGATCACCGGCGAACCGGTCACCGAGGTCGGCGCGCCCGGGGAACTCCTCATCTCCGGCCCGACGGTGTTCTTCGGGTACTGGGGACGCCCGGACCTCACGGAGAAGGCCTTCGACGCCGAGGGCTCCTTCCGCACCGGGGACCTGTTCCAGATCGAGGACGACCGGCACCTGCGCTTCGTCGGGCGCGCGCGCGACCTCATCATCCGCGGCGGCATGAAGATCGCGCCCGAGGAGATCGAGGCGCTGCTCGCCGGCCACCCGAAGATCGCCGACGTCGCGGTCGTCGGGCTCGACGATGCGAAGGCCGAGGGCGAGCAGATCGTCACCGCGGTGGTGGTTCCCAAGGAGGGCGAGACGGTCGAACTGCCCGAGGTGCGCGCGTTCCTGAAGGAGAAGGGCGTGGCGGGCTACAAGGAACCGCGGCGGCTCGTCGTCGTGGAGTCGCTCCCGCGGAACCCGCTCGGCAAGGTCCTCAAGCGCGAGATCCGGGAGCGGGTGAAGGCCTAGGCCTTCCGCGGCGGGCGCGGGAAGAACGCGCTCGTGCGCCGCACGTACTCGTCGTAGCCCGCGCGGCGCGAGCCGATCGTCTTCTCGAGCATCGCCACGCCCGAGACCCGGAGCAGGAGCACGCTCATCAGCGCGGGGCCGAGCAGCGCGAGCCAGCCCCACGGCGCGGCGAGCGAGATGAGGCCGTAGCCCCACCACACCGCGAAGTCGCCGAAGAAGTTCGGGTGGCGCGTGTAGAGCCAGAAGCCGCGGTCCATGACCTTGCCCTTGTTCGCCGGGTCGGCCGCGAAGCGCATCAGCTGCCAGTCGCCGCCGGCCTCGAACGCGAAGCCCACGACCCACACCGCGACGCCGAGCCAGAAGGGGTCGACGCCGTTCCACGCGGGCGCGGCGGCCCCGACGAGGAGGGGCGCGGAGACGAGCAGCGCGAGGAAGCCCTGCAGCCAGAACACCTGGAACAGGCTGAACCACCAGTAGCGGTTCGCCCCGTACTTCTCGCGCCACGCGGCGTAGCGGTAGTCCTCGGGCTTGCCCCAGTTGCGCACGGTGATGTGGAGCGAGAGGCGGATCGCCCAGATCGCGACGAGACCGAGCAGGAGCGTGCGTCGTTCGAGCGCGGCCGGGTTCCCGTACCGGTAGCCGACGAACGCGACGATCAGGAAGCAGAGGCTCCAGAGCGAGTCCACGATGCTCGCCTTCTTCAGCACGACCGAGAGCGCCCAGCCGGCGGTCGTGAAGACGAGGACCCAGAGCGCGGCCGTGCCCGCCAGTTCCCAGAAGGTCATGTTCCTCACCCTACCCCTAGACTGAGCCCATGACCGTCCTGCGACGCACCGTCGACGTCACGAAGTCCCTCGACGAGACGTGGGCGTTCCTCTCCGACTTCGCCTCGAGCGCGGTCTGGGATCCGGGCGTGGCGAGCGCGCGGAAGGCGACCGACGGACCGATCGGCGTCGGGACGAGCTACGACCTCGAGGTGACGTTCAACGGGCGCACGCTGCCGATGACCTACACCGTGACCGCGTGGGAACCGAAGCGACGCGTCGTGCTCGAGGGTCGCGGTTCCACCGTGCGCGCGACCGACACGATCACCTTCGAGGCGACCGCGTCGGGCACGCGCATCGGCTACACGGCGGACCTGCGGTTGCCCGGGGTCCTGCGCGTGATGGAACCGTTCATGGGGAAGCGCTTCGACGCGCTCGCGGACGCGGCCATGGACGGCCTGCGCCGCTCGCTCGCCTAGCGGCGCTTCCGCCGACCGTCCGGTCCCAG
>JBJTHT010000171.1:0-2766 GCA_046094605.1 Actinomycetota bacterium
CGCCTGCTCACCGTCACCAAGCCGTCGAACGGCACCATCACGAGTTCGGTGGGCGGCGTGCAGGTGATCAACTGCGGCACGGGTGGCAACACCTGCACCTACAACTACGACGACAACACCACGGCGGTCCTCACGGCCACCCCCGACACCGGGTACTCGTTCACGTCGTGGGGGAGCCCCTGCTCGGGCAACGCCGGGTGTTCGATCCTCATGAACGGCAACAAGACGCTCGCCGCGTCCACCTTCACCGTGAACACCTACACGCTCGCGGTCACCCCGCCGACCAACGGCACGGTCACGGGCTTCTCCGGTGGCATCAACTGCTCCTCGAGCGATCTCGCGGGCAGCGCGAACTGCACCGAGACCGTCACCTTCGGTCAGTCCTACACGCTCACCGCCAACCCGGCGACCGGCTACTCGTTCTCCTCATGGGGCCTTGACTGCAACGGGCAGGCCAACCCCTGCACCTTCACCGCCGACACCACCCCGGCGGTGTCGGTCTCCTTCTCGGCGAACTCCTACACGCTCGTGGTCACCCCGGCGGAGAACGGCACCATCACGGGCACGGGCATCAACTGCACGACGGCCGTGGGTGCGGACTGCAGCGAACTGCGGACCTTCGGGACCACCCTCACCCTCACGGCCACGCCGGACGCCAACTACCGCCGCGGCCTCTGGGGCGATGATTGCCCGACGCCCTCCGCGGCCACCTGCACGCTGACCATCGACACCGACCCGACCGCCTCGGTCACGTTCGTGGCGACCTCGACGCTCACCCTCACGGTCACGGGCAAGGGCTCGGTCCAGGCCAACGCCCCGCCGATCGGAGCGGGGGAGACGCAGACCTGCAACGCCGCCCTCGCCGCGAGCGCCACGTGCACGTTCACCTACGACGAGACCGCCGGCTCGATCACCTTCACGCCCTCGCCCGACTCCGGCTGGAGCTTCCGGAGCTTCTCCGACGCTATCTCCTGCACGGGCGGCACCTGCACCTGGACCGTGGGCGCGAACAACGTCACCTCGACCGCCCTCTTCCTCGAGCGCAAGACCCTGACCATCAACGTCACCGGCCAGGGCACGGTCACCCTCTCGCCGGCGCCGGTCGTGGGTGCGGCGACCTGCACCGAGACCTGCACCCGCACCTTCGACAACACCGACGTGGTGACGCTCAGCGTCGTGGCCGCCGCTGGCTGGCGCTTCGACGCTTGGAGCAACGGGTGCTCGGGTTCCGGCACCTGCTCGGTGACGATCGACAACCAGAACAAGAGCGTGAGTGCGACCTTCATCAAGACCTACGTCCTCACGGTGACCCAGCCCGACCACGGCTCGATCGTGACCGTCAACGGCGACGGCGACGCCATCGCCGGCATCGACTGCCCGTCCAGCGGGACGACGGACTGCACCGAGACCTACGACACCGGCACCTCGGTCAAGCTCAAGGTGACCGCCGATGACACCTGGCGCTTCGACGCGTGGGGCGGTGCGTGCTCCGGCGAGGCCACCACCACCTGCACGGTCTCCATGACGGTGAGCGACAAGACGGTCTCGGCGAGCTTCGTGAAGACCCAGGTGCTCACCATCACGCAGGCCGCGCAGGTCGCCATCGCCACCACGACGATCAACAGCGTCGCGCCGGGCTCGGCGATCAACTGCGCCGCGGGCAGCGGCACCTGCGCCTACACCTACGACCTGAACGACGTGATCGTGCTCACCGCCACCGCTGAACCCACCTACCGCTTCACCGGGTGGACCGGGACGGCGGGCTGCTCGGGCACCGGCACCTGCACCGTGACGATGGCTGCCGACTACGGCGTCTCGGCGACCTTCGTGAAGACCTACGTGCTCTCCGTCTCGACGAACGTGGGTGGCTCGATCAAGACGGTGGACGGGTCGGGGGATGCCATCACGGGCATCCTCTGTACCTCCGCTGGCGGGGCGGGGTGCTCGAAGACCTACGACGTGAACTCCTCGGTAACCCTCAAGGCCTTCCCGGCCACCGGCTACCGCTTTGGGACCTGGGACACCGACTGCTCGGGGACCTCGCTCACCTGCGCTCTCTCGATGACGGGCAACAAGACCGTTGGGGCGACCTTCGTCAAGACCTACACGCTGACGCTCGAGGCACCTAACCACGGCACGATCGACTGGCAGGACGACGCGGCGAGCCCGGCCAACGCCACCTGCCCGCCGACCTGCGGTGAACTGACCTACGACGCTTCGCCGCTGGTCACGGTCACCCTCACGGCCAACGACGAGATCATCGGCGGCAGCCTCTGGACGTTCCAGTCGTGGACGGGATGCCCGTCTGCTGCCGGCAACGTGTGCACGGTCGCGATGGATGCCGACCGCACAGTCACCGCGGTTTTCACCACGACGTGGACCCTCACGGTCACCCGCAACACGACGGGCAACGTGACCGGTTCGGGGAGCATCAACTGCGGTTCGGGCGGCACCAAGTGCACCGCCACCTTCAACGACCAGGCGTCCGTGACCCTCACGGCGGTCGCCGGATCTGGGTACCGCTTCAAGGCGTGGGTGGAGGGCTACGACTGCGAGGGTCAGACTGCGACCTGCACTCTGACGATGGACGGCAACAAGTCGGCGGTGCCGAGCTACCAGCGCGTGCGCCTGCTCACCGTCACCAAGCCGTCGAACGGCACCATCACGAGTTCGGTGGGCGGCGTGCAGGTGATCAACTGCGGCACGGGTGGCAACACCTGCACCTACAACTACGACGACAACACCACGGCGGTCCTCACGGCCACC
>JBJTHT010000172.1:0-7641 GCA_046094605.1 Actinomycetota bacterium
CGCGGCGGAGGACCTGGACCCCGACCACGGCGGCGCGCCGGGGGACGCCGACCACGTCCCCGCGTTGCGCGGCGACGTGGTCGCCGGCATGGGGTCCGCGGTCGTCGTGATGTTCGCGATCATGGTCGCGTCGGCGGCGACGCTCCACGCGGAAGGCCTCACGACGATCGGCACCGCGGAGGAGGCGGCGCGGGCCTTGCGGCCGATCGCGGGGGACCTCGCGAGCCTCCTGTTCACGCTCGGGATCGTCGGGACGGGCGCGCTCGCGATCCCCGTGCTCGCGGGGTCCACCGCCTACGCGCTCGCGGAGGCGTTCGGGTGGCACGAGGGACTCGGTCGCACGTTCCGCGAGGCGCGCGGGTTCTACCTGGTGATCGTCGCCGCGGGCGTCCTCGGACTCGCGATCGCGCTCGCCGGGCTCGACCCGATGCGCGGGCTCTACTGGGCGGCGATCCTGAACGGCGTCGCGGCGCCCCCGCTCATCCTGCTCATGCTCCTGCTCGCCCGGGACCCGGGAACGGTAGGTGCTTGGCGCTCCGGACACCTCTCCACGGGCCTCGTCGCGGTCGCGTTCCTCGCGATGGCGGGGGCGCCGCTCGCCTACCTCCTCGCGCGATGAGCGCGGCCCAGCTCCGGCTCCGGGACCAGGTCCGGCGCATGCCGCGCGCCGCGTGGATCCTGTTCGGCGCGGGATTCGTGAACCGCGCGGGCACGTTCGTGTTCCCGTTCCTCGCCCTCTACCTCACGGACCGCGGGGAACCGCCGACGGCCGCCGGGGTCGCGGTCGCGATGTACGCGATCGGCGCGCTGCCGTCCCGCCTCGCCGGCGGGCTCGTGGCCGACCGCGTGGGCCGGCGGAACACGATCGCGATCTCGATGACGGGCGCGGCGATCTGCACGCTGCTGCTCTGGCGCTCCACGTCGCTCGCGGCGATCTACGCGTGCGTGATCGGCCTGGGGCTGATGGGCGGCGGGGCGCAGCCGGCCGCCAAGGCGCTGATCGCCGACCTGCTCGGACCCGATCTGCGCGTCACGGGCTACACGCTCTGGCGCATCGCGACGAACGCCGGCTGGGCCGCGGGCCTCGCGATCGGCGGGTTCCTCGTGGATCGCTCCTTCGACCTCATGTTCATCGGTGACGCGGCGACGTCGCTCGCGTTCGCGGGCGTCGCGCTCGCGTTCCTGCCGCACGGCGTGCGCACCGCGCGGCACGAGGAACGACATCTCCCGAGCGCCCGGCGAGCGATCCTCGCCGACCGCGGGTTCCTCGCGTTCCTGACGGCCACGTTCCTCGGGGGCCTCGTCTACTCGCAGAACGTCGCGGCCCTGCCGCTTCGCCTGCGCGACCTCGGGTTCGGGGCCTCCACGTACGGGATGCTGCAGTCGCTCAACGGCGTCCTCGTGATGACCGTCGAGGTCGTCGTCATCTCCGTCACGCGTCGGTTCGCGCGGCCGCGCGTGTTCGCCGTCGGACAGTTCCTCGTCGGTCTCGCGTTCCTCTCGCTCCTCGGGGCGCGGAGCCTCCCGGCCCTCGTCGCGATGGTCACCGTGTGGACGCTGGGGGAGATGACGATCCGCCCTGTCGCGGCGGCCACGGTCGCCGACCGCGCCCCCCGGCACGCCCGGGGCCGCTACCAGTCCGCCGAGGACGCTGCGCTCGGGCTCTCGCTCCTCGTGGGCCCCTTGGCCGGGACCGCGCTCTACGGCTGGCGGCCCGACGCCCTCTGGATCGCCTGCGGGGTCGTCGGGTGCCTGTCCGCCCTCGTGGCCCTGGGGCTCGGCCGCGCCCCCGCCCCGGCCCCGATTGACGACCCCGGGGCTTCCGGGTAGATATATCGGGTCGATATATCCGCCCGGCACATCGCCGGGCTCCCGACCGGAGATCCGATGCTCGAACTCGCCATCCTGGGCCTGCTCAAGGAAGGCTCGATGCACGGCTACCAGCTCTCGAAGCGCCTGACCGAGGCGCTCGGGGGCTTCTGGCGCGTCTCCTACGGGTCGCTCTACCCCACGCTCCGCCGCCTCGAGGTGGCCGGCGCCGTCGAGCAGGTCTCGTCGGACCCCCTGATCGCGCGACGCAAGACCGTGTACCGGATCACGGAGAAGGGCGAGAAGCTCTTCATCCAGCTCCTCGAGGAGGTCGGCACCGACTCGGCCACCGAGGACACGCGGTTCCGCATCCGCCTCGCGTTCTTCCGGTACCTCGCGCCCGCCACGCGCATCCGCGTGCTCGAGCGCCGTCGCGCCTCCCTCGAGGAGCGCCTCTCGTCGATCTCGCGCTCCCTGACCGGGGCCGCGGCGGCCGACGATCCCTACACGCGTTCCCTCATGCAGCACGGACGGGACGCCCTCGAACAGGACATCGAATGGCTCGACGGCCTGATCGCCGCCGAGCGTCGACTGATGACCACCACGGGGGGCACGCGTCCGCGGTCCCTCCGCAGAAAGGAGCGCCTCACATGAGCAAGGTCCGCATCGCGATCGTCGGCGCGGGGAACTGCGCGTCGTCGTTCGTCCAGGGTCTCGAGTTCTACAAGGACGCCTCGCCGCAGGACACCGTCCCCGGGCTCATGCACGTCGACCTGGGCGGCTACCACGTGCGCGACGTCGAGGTGGTGGCCGCGTTCGACGTGGACGCGAAGAAGGTCGGCCGCGACCTCGCCGAGGCGCTCATCTCCGAGCCCAACAACACGATCCGCTTCGCGGACGTGCCGCCGACCGGCGTCACCGTCTCGCGCGGGCGCACCCTGGACGGCCTCGGCACCTACTACCGCGAGGTCATCGACGAGTCCGACGCCCCCGAGGCCGACGTCGTCCGCGTGCTCAAGGAGTCGAAGGCGGACGTGCTCGTGTGCTACCTGCCGGTCGGTTCCGAGGAGGCCGCCAAGTACTACGCGCAGTGCGCCATCGAGGCGGGCGTCGCCTTCGTGAACTGCCTGCCGGTGTTCATCGCCTCCGACGTCACCTGGGCGCAGAAGTTCCGCGCCGCGGGCGTGCCGATCGTCGGCGACGACATCAAGAGCCAGGTCGGCGCGACGATCGTCCACCGCGTCCTCACGAAGCTCTTCGAAGACCGCGGCGTGAAACTGAACCGCACCTACCAGCTGAACTTCGGCGGGAACATGGACTTCATTAACATGCTCGAGCGCACCCGGCTCGCGTCGAAGAAGCAGTCCAAGACCCAGTCGGTGCAGTCGCAGATGCGCAAGGCCCTCGAGAAGAAGGACATCCACATCGGGCCGAGCGACTACGTGCCGTGGCTCGAGGACCGCAAATGGGCGCAGATCCGCCTCGAGGGAACCTCGTTCGGCGACGTGCCGCTCACGATCGAGCTGAAGCTCGAGGTCTGGGACTCGCCGAACTCGGCGGGCATCGTCATCGACGCGGTGCGCTGCGCGAAGCTCGCGCTCGACCGCGGCGAAGGCGGCCCGCTCATGGGACCGAGCGCGTACTTCATGAAGTCGCCGCCGGTCCAGTTCAGCGACGAGGCCGCCCGCGAGATGGTCGAGGGCTTCATCCTCGACGACGGGTCGTCGAAGGCCGCCGACTGGTCGGCGTTCTTCGACGTGCGCGCAGAAGCCTAGGGACGGTGCCACCCGGCGCGATCGGCCGGGCTCGCGAGGCGCTGCGGCACGGCGACTTCCGTCGCCTGTTCGGCCTGCGCCTCGCGAGCCAGTGCGGCGACGGCCTGTTCCAGGCGTCGCTCGTCGCGTCGTTCGTGTTCTCGCCGGAACGCGCCGACACCGCGCTGCGCTTCGCGATCGCGACGCTCGTCGTCGCCCTGCCGTACTCGCTGCTCGGACCCTTCGCCGGCGTCTTCATCGACCGGTGGTCACGACGCAAGATCCTGCTCCGCGCGCCGTGGCTCCGCGCCGCGGCCGTCTGGCTCGTCCTGGCCGACCCCGATCGGTTCGCCGTCCCGTTCTTCGCGGGCGCGCTCTTCGTGCTCTCGACGAACCGCTTCTACCTCTCGACCGCGAGCGCGGTCGTCCCCCGCCTCGTGCCGACCGCCGACCTCCTGGTCGCGAACTCGATGGCCTCGGTCGGCGGCACCTTCGCGACCCTCGTCGGGGTGTTCGTCGGCGGCAAGGTCGCCGAGGCGGTCGGGCCCGTGGCGGTGCTCGGCGGCGCGGCGGGGCTCTGGGTCTTCGCGTCGTGGTTCGCCTGGCGCATCCAGAACCCGCTCGTCCCCCACACGATCCCCGAGGCGCGCGTGCGCGATGAGCTGGGCATCGTCGTCCACGACTTCGCCGACGGCATCCGACGCCTCGTCCGCACGCCGCGGGCCGTCGGACCGATCACCTCGCTCACCCTCGACCAGATCGGTCAGGGCTTCGTCCTCGTCCTCTCGATGGTCGTCCTGCGCGACCGCTTCGGCGAGGGCGTCGGGTCGTTCTCGAACCTCGTCGGGGCGGGCGGCATCGGCGTCGTCCTCGGCATCCTCACCGTCGGGTGGCTCGAGGGACGGTTCCGCAAGGAACGCATCGTCGCCGGCGCGTTCGCGGTCGGCGGCGCGGTCCTCCTGGGCGTGTCGCTGCGCATCGAGGGATGGACGATGCTCGCCGCGAGCTTCGCGATCGGGCTCACGTACGCGTGGAAGAAGATCGCCACCGACACGATCGTCCAGTCCTCGCTCCCCGACGGATACCGCGGCCGCGTCTTCACCGTCTACGACGTGGGGTTCAACCTCGCGCGCGTCGCCGCGGGGTTCCTCGCGGTGCCCCTCCAGCCGGCGCTCGGCGACGCCGGGAGCGTCGCGGTCGTCGGCCTGCTCTTCCTGCTCTGGTCGCCCGTGCTCCCGCGCTGGCTCGCGCGCGCGCCGCAGATCCACGTGGACCTCGAGGCCGACATCCCGGTGCGGCTGCGCTGGGGCGACGTCGAGGAACCGGTGACCGTCCGCCACGCGTGGACCGGCGCCGGCGGTCGCCGCTGCTTCCGCCTCGCCCTGCAGGACGGCACCGTCGTGGACGTCTCCGGCGACGGCGCGGGCTGGAGCCTCGACCGGGAACTGCGCAGCTAGGCGGCGGGGGCCGCGAGCCGGCGCCCCGCGAGCGCGCGCAGGCCGGCGATGCCGGTCAGGACCGCGACGATCGCGCCGAACGCCATCGCCTCGCGCGGACCCAGGTGCTCCGCGAGCGCGCCGGTGAGCGGCGCCCCGATCGGCGTACCGCCCAAGAAGATGATCGCGTAGATCGCCATCACGCGGCCGCGCATCTCGGGGCGCGCCGAGAGCTGCAGGCCCGTGTTGCCCGTGATCATGAACCCCATCGACACGATCCCGAACACGACCACGAGGACGTGGGCGGCGGCGAGCGTGGGCGCCGTCGCGACGAGCCCCTGGGTCACGCCGAAGGCGACGGCCGCCCACGCGAGCCGCCGTGGGTTCGGGTTGCGCACGCGCGCCATCGCGAGCGCGCCGAGGAACGAACCGAGCCCGTAGAAGGAGAGCAGCGTGCCGTAGGTGGAGACGGTTCCCCCGAAGGTGCGTTCGGCCAGCAGCGGCATCGTGACGGAGAAGTTGAACGAGAGCGTGTAGAGGACGCCCATGAGGACGATCGGGAGCCAGAGCGCCTCGTCGCCCCGCACGTAGGCGAGGGTCTCCCGCACGCTCCCGCGCTCCCGCGCCGGCGATCGGCGGAGCTCCTGGGGACGCATCGCGGCCAGCGCGCCGATCGCGGCGAGGTACGACACGCCGTTCAGCAGGAAGCACCAGCCCATCCCGAGCCCCGCGATCAGGGCGGCGGCGACCGCCGGGCCGATGATGCGGGAACCGGTCATCACCGCCGAGTTGAGGCTCACCGCGTTGGTGAGGTGTTCCTCCTCGACCATCTCGGCGTAGAAGCTCTGCCGCGTCGGGTTGTCGAAGGCGGTCACGGTTCCCGAGAGGAACGACAGCCCGAACACCATCCACAGCTGCACGACGCCGGTGTCGACGATCGCCCACAGGGCGATGGCCAGGACGCCGAGGAGCGCGTTCGTGACCATGAGGATCTTCCGGCGGTCGGCGCGGTCGGCGAGCGCACCCCCCCGCAGGCCGAAGAGCAGGAGCGGCAGGAACGTGAGGCCGGTGTCGATGCCGAGCGCGACGCCGCTGCCGGAGAGGCGCAGCACCAGCCACGCCGAGGCGACCTGCTGGACCCACGTGCCGGTGACGGAGATCGCCTGCCCGAGGAAGAACAGGCGGAAGTTCCGCGAACCGAGGCTCTGGAACGTCTCCCGGACCTGGGTCCGGACCGGGGTCACGGCTCGCCGCCGGTCAGGCGGTCCAGGATGCGCGTGGCGTCGTCGAGGGTCTCGAGGTCCCGGTCGGACAGACCGCGCAGCCGCGTCGCGAGGAGCTCCTCCTTCCGGCGTCGGCTGCGGGCGAGGACCTTCATCCCGGTCTGCGTGATGCGCACGCGCGTGACGCGGCGGTCGGCCCCGTCCTCGATGCGCCGCACGAGGCCGCTCTCGACGAGCGCCTGCGCGATGCGGGTCATCGTGGGGGGCTGGACGTGCTCGCGGCCGGCGAGGTCGCCGAGCGTGAGCGCCCCCTCCCGTTCGAGGGTGGCGAGCGCCGAGAGCGCGGAGTTGCTGACGCCGCCGTCCTCCTGCTGGCGGAGCATGCGCGTGAGGCGCATGACGGCCAGGCGCAGGCGGACGGCGAGCTCGATCTGATCGGTTCCCAGGGTGGTCGACATGGCGGAAAGATACTTCGCCGAACGAACCATCGACAACCCCGCGCGCGTCGTCGGCGCTACAGGAACCGGCGCCGCTCCGCGGGCCAGTAGACGAACCGCACCCGACCGCGGAGCGCCGACGCGTCCACCGGCCCGAAGTGCCGGCTGTCGGTGGAGCGATCGGGATCGTCGCCCTCGACCCAGTACGCGTCGGGACCGAGCGTCGCGCCATCCGGCGCGGTCTCGCCCGGCAGGCAGCGCACGCGCTTGACCATCTCGAGCCCCGGGTGCGCGGGATGCACGAGGACGACGAGGTCGCCGGCCCGCACGCGACCGCCCACCGTGGCCAGAGCCCAGTCTCCGGCCTCGAGCGTCGGGGCCATGCTCGGCCCCTGCACCTCGACGCGGAACGGACGCCACCGCAGGAACGCGGCCAGCGCGGCGAGCGCGGCGCCGAGCCCCGCGAGGCGCCGCGCGGAGACGCGCGGGTAGTATCGAGGTCCGTCGGAAGGAGGTTCCATGCGTCTCCGTGAAGTCCTGCGGCCCAAGCGTATCGTCCACGCCCACTGCGACCTGCCCTGCGGTGTGTACGACCCCGCCCAGGCCCGCATCGAGGCCGAGTCCGTGAAGGCCTGCCAGGAGAAGTACCAGGCGAGCGACGACCCGGTCTTCAAGGCGCGCGCCGTCCAGATCAAGGAGGAACGGGCCGAGCTCGTGAAGCACCACCTGTGGGTGCTGTGGACCGACTACTTCAAGCCCGACCACCTCGCCAAGCACCCGAAGCTGCACGACCTCTTCTGGGCGGCGACGAAGGAGGCCGGTCTCGCGAAGAAGTCGCTCGACCCGGCCCAGGGCCAGAAGCTGGTCGACCAGATCAAGGAGATCGACGCGATCTTCTGGGAGACGAAGAAGGGGTAGGTCCGACCCTTCACCGCTCCACCCGGGCACATCCCCCTCGGACCGGGGTTGCACAGGAGGGCAC
>JBJTHT010000173.1:0-2835 GCA_046094605.1 Actinomycetota bacterium
CGCGGCCGCCGCCGCCGCGACGCCGGCGCGCCCGCGCGCCCCCGGTGCCGCCTCCGCGACCGCCACGCACGCGCCCGGCGACCCCCCCATCGGCCCGGGCGCCCGCGTCGCGATCACGGTGAGCGGCCTGGGGACCCTCACCGTGCGCGTCGGTCGCTAGGCGCGGCGGACCAGGTTGCTCGCGAAGAACCAGAGGTTCGCTGGGCGCTCCGCGAGCCGCCGCACGAAGTAGGGGTACCAGTCGGTGCCGTACGGCACGTAGATCCGCACCGGCAACCCCTCGTCGGCGAGCGACGCCTGGAGGTCGCGGCGGATCCCGTGCAGCATCTGGAACTCGACGCGCTCGAGGGGGACGTCGCGCGATGCGATGAACTCGCGCGCCCCGCGGATCAGCGCGGGATCGTGCGTCGCGACGTGCACCGTATGGCCGCGCGCGAGGAGGGTCGCCGCGAGCCGCGCGAACGCGCGGTCCACCTCGGAGCGGTCCGCGATCGCGACCTCGGGCGGTTCGAGGTACGCACCCTTCACGAGCCGAACGACGGACCCCTCCGGCAGCGCGTCGACGTCGACCGGCGTGCGGTGCAGGTACGCCTGGAGCGCGAGGCCGACGGAACGACCGCGCGCGCGGAGTTCCCGGAACACGCGCAGGGTGCCGTCCACGTACGCGCTCCCCTCCATGTCGATCATCACGGCCGGCGCGTCGGGTCCGGACGCCGCGAGCACCGTCTCCATCGCGTCGAGGCAGCGTTCGACCGACGTGTCGAGGCCGAGCTGCGTGAGCTTCACCGAGATCGCCACGCGGCGGTCGCCGTGGGCGATCCGCCGAAGCGCCTCGACGTAGTCGGCGACCGCAGCGGCCTCCTGCGTCGGCGACGTCACGTTCTCGCCCAGGTGGTCGAGGATCGTGCCGATCCCGCGCGAGCGGAGGTCGGCCGCGACGCCGAGCGCCTCGTCGAGGGTCTCGCCCGCCACGAACCGCGCTGCGACGCTGCGACCGAGCGGTCCCATCACGAGCGAGCGCGCGAGGTCGGAACCGAGGACCGAGAGGACGGGCGCGCGGAGCAGGCTCATCGAGCGGCCAGCCCGCCGCGCAGGATCTCCACGAACTCGCGGATGCGGGCGCCGCGCCGATCCGGATCGGCGCTGCGTCGGCGGACGAGCCCCGGATCGAGGTCCTCGCTCCCGAGGACGTCCTGGAACCGTTCCGCGGCCCAGTCGAGCATCGCCGTCATCATCTCCACGTCGAGGTCCGCGCGCAGGTCACCGCGCGCGACGCCGAACTCCACGAAGTCGAGCGACCCGTACGGGTCTTCGCTGCGCATGAAGCGCGCGATGGGCCGGCGCATCGAGAGGTCGGCGTCGAGGCGGCCGAGCATGGCGACGCGGTTCGGGATCCACGCCTCCGCGAGGTCGGCCTCGGTGCGCTCCAGCCAGTACTCGAGCACCGACCAGAAGCCCCGATCCACGACGTCCGACGGCGCCTCGAGCCACGCCGGGAGCATGCCGACCGCCCGCTCGTAGGCGGCGACGAACAGCCCCTCCTTGCTCCCGAAGTGGAGGAACACGGTCCCCTTGGCCACGCCCACGTCCCGCGCCACGTCCTCCACGCGGGTGGAGCGGTAGCCGTGCTCCGCGAAGTGGCGCATCGCGACGTCGAGGATCTGGTCGCGCCGCGTCGTGGTCTCCATCGCGCGGAACGGTACAGGCGCACGCGCGGCGCAGGCAAACATAGAAGGGCCCGAGGAACCGCCGGCTCGTCGGGGACCGGAATCCCCAACCACCTGCAGCCCCTCGGGCCCATGTGCCCCGAGCAACCTCCGTACCGCCGGCTCGGTTTCCGAAGCGGTCAGGCCCTTTCGTTGGGCTTTGGGAGGTCCCGAGCCTCTCCGCCCACACAGCCAGGTAGCTGTCCCGACCGTATGACCAGATGCGCCCAGTTCCCCTTACGGCTTTCCCAGGGGTCCCCGGATTCGGTTCCCTGCCTCGGCAGTTCCGGCTGCTCGGAGCGACGTGAATGTAGGCCGACGCGCGATGCGCGGTCAACGCGACGGATCCGCAGGTCAGACCGCATCCGCGCAGGTCAGCGCGGTGCGCGAAAGAGTGACAAGAGCGGAGTGACAGGAAACCGTTCGGGAGTTCCTGTCACTCCGTCGCGGCGACGAACGCGTCGCGCGCCGTTTCGAACTCCGGACGCGTGACGCTCATCACGACGTGGTCCTCGAACCACCCGTCGGCGCGGCGCGACCGCTCCCGGAGGACCGCCTCGCGGCGGAACCCGCAGCGCTCGTAGGTGTGCAGGGCGCGCGCGTTCCCGGCGAGCCCCCAGAGCTCGACGAGGCGCACGCCGAGGTCGGCGAAGGCCCAGCCGAGCAGCGCGAGGATCGCCTCGCGGCCGAGGTGGCGTCCGTCCACGTCCGCCTCGCCGATGAAGACGTAGAGCGCGCAGACCCCGTCGCGCTCGCGGAACCCGTTGAGGCCGATGCGCCCGATCGCGCGGCCGTCCACCTCGATGACGAAGGGATGGCCCTCCTCGCGGGCGCGTGCCTCGGAGGCGCGCACCTCCTCCAGCGTGAAGGTGCGGTCGTAGTCCATCCAGCGCGCGATCTCGGGGTGGTTCTGCCACGCGAGGATGCTCGGCAGGTCCTCGTCGCGCGTGGGGCGGAGCAAGACCCGCCGACCGCGGATCTCCGTCATGCGGGGGCGATGAGTTCCCGGTAGATCGACGCGATCCCGTCCGACGTCGCGTCCCAGGAGAAGCGGGGGGGGGCCGTGGGGGCGGGGGGGGGGCACGCCGGCCCCCCCCCCGGGGGGGGGGGGGCGGCGGGGGGGCGGCGG
>JBJTHT010000174.1:0-2650 GCA_046094605.1 Actinomycetota bacterium
GGCCTGACCTCCACCACCCGGGCTTCCCCGGGTGTTACCGTCGCGAGACCCCATGAAGCGCCGCACCATCCTTCCCCTGATCCTCGTCGCGTCCCTCGCGGCCTCGGTCCTCGGTCCGTGGGCCCCCGGCGCGAGCGCGGACCCCTCGACGACGGCACCCTCCCCGACGCGCGCGCCGGGCCCGAGGATCGAACCCTCGACCCGCGCCCCCGCGCCGATCGCGGCGCGCTCGAGGAGGACGCTCCCTTCGACGACGGCATCGGCTCCGACGGCGGCCCCCGCGCCGACGACCACGTGGCGCCCGAGGCGCGCGGAGGCGTCCACGGACGCCGACGGATCCACGCGCGGCGCGCGGCCGGACGGCTCCGAGGCGACGAGGCCGTCGAGGATGTCGGCGTGGGCGCGCAGGTACTGCGCGGGCGTCCCGAGGTCGAGCCAGTAGGCCGGCGACAGGAACCCGTACACGGGGTCGCCGCGGCCGATGAGGTCGGGGAAGATCTCCCGCTCGATCGAGCGCGCCTCGCCCGCACGCCACGCGGCGAGCGCGGCCGGTTCCAGGACGTAGGTCCCGGCGTTGACGTCGCCGGGGATCGGGTCCGTGGGCTTCTCGCGGAACTCGACGACGCGACCGTCCTCCCCCGTCGGCACGAGCCCGAAGGGCCGCGCGTCGGCCACGCGGGTCAGCGCGATCGTGGCGGCCGCCCCATGCGCGCGGTGGAACGCGATCATCGCCGTGAGGTCGAGGTCGGTCAGGTTGTCGCCGTTCAGCGCCAGGAAGGGCCCGTCGCCGAGCGCGGGCAGGGCGTTCACGATCGCGCCGCCGGTGCCCAGCGGCTCCCGTTCGGTGATCCACGTGACGGCCGGGTGGCCACGTCGCGCAGCGAGGAACGCGTGGAAGGTCTCCTCGAGGTACGGCGAGGAGAGGACCACCTCCGTCACCCCGTGGCGCTCGAGGTGATCGAGGACGTGGTCGAGCTGCGGGCGACCCATGAGCGGGACGAGCGGCTTCGGGATCGTCTCGGTGAGCGGCCGCAGGCGCGTCCCCGCACCGCCGACGAGGACGACGGCCCTCATCGGCGCGCCTCGCGCATCGCCCAGGACCGCAGGAACACCCACGCGAACGGGAGGGTGAGGATGCGCCACCCGCGCGCGCGGTGCAGTCGGTAGTAGCGGAAGATGCTGTCGGCGTGCAGGCGCAGGCTCCACGCGCCGCGGCCCGTGGAGACGCCCCCGACGTGCATCACCTCGACCGAGGGCTCGTAGCGCACGCTCCACCCCGTCGCGCGCAGACGCGTCGCGATGTCGAGTTCCTCGCCGTACAGGAGGAACCGTTCGTCGAAGCCCCCGACCGCCTCGTAGGCCTCGCGCGGCATGAGCATCGCGGCACCCGACACCCAGTCCACGTCGCGCGCGGTCGTGCGATCCCAGCCGTCGAGGTGGTAGCGGCGCGTGAAGCGGTTCCCCGGGCGGATGCTCCCGAGGAGCGCGTGGCCGACGGCATCGCGGATCCGCGGGAACGCGCGGCCGCTCGTGTAGATCGATCCGTCGGGGTCGCGGAGCATCGGTCCCACGATGCCCGCGCGCGGCGTGGCGCGTCCGGCCGCGACGAGATCGGCGAGCGTCCCGACGCGCAGTTCCGTATCGGGGTTCAGGAACAGCAGCCACGGCGCGCGCGTCAGGCGCGCGGCCTGGTTCCACGCCGGCGAGAGGAAGACGTTGCGGTCGTTCTCGACGAGACGCACGGCGGGACGACCGCGGGCCGCGTCGGCGCTCCCGTCGCCCGAGGCGTTGTCCACGACGATCGTCTCGACCGCGAGATCGCCGCGGCGCGCGGCGAGCGAGTCGAGGCAGCGCGCGAGGTGGCCGCCCGTGCGGTAGTTCACGATGAGGACCGCGAGCTCCGCAGCGCCGTCGGTCATCCGTGCGACGAGGTGCGGGCGACGAGCAGGATGCCCGTCACGATCGCGGCGACGCCGGCCCACCGCCCCGCGGGCACCGACTGGCCGACGACGAACCGGTCCACGACGACGATGACGACGTAGGTGAGCGAGGCGAAGGGATAGGCGAACGAGAGGCTCGCGCGGGAGAGCACGCCCAGCCACACGACCGCCGACAGCCCGAAGAGCACGAGCCCGAGCCACACCGTCGGTGTGGTTGCGACGGCGCGCAGCGAATCCGCGCCGAGGCCGACGACGCCGAACCCGTCGCGGACCTGGTTCATGCCGGCCTTCAGGGTGATCTGGGCGAGGGCGGCGAGGCCCACGGAGAACAGGATCAGGGCGATGAGCATCGGGCGTCCTTTCCGGGCGTCGGCACGGGCGTCGGAACCGTTCATCGCGGCTCCACGTCGATCGAGACCGGCAGGTCCTTCACGGCCTGCACGGCGGGCGGATCCTGCAGCTCGAGGCGGTAGCGCTGGGTGCGCACGTGGTACGCGTCGCGCGTGCGCAGTCCCCGCAGGCCGACCGTCACCCAGTAGTTGCCGGTGCGGTACGGGAACGCGGGGACGCGGAACGTGATCCGGCGCTTGCCCTCGACGTGGCCGAGGTCCATCCCGGCCTCCCCCGTCGAGGCGCGGAGCACGGGGTGGTTCGTGGTGCCGGGGGGGGGTTGGGGGGGGGGGGGGGGGGGAGAGGGCGGCCGGGGGGGG
>JBJTHT010000175.1:0-6392 GCA_046094605.1 Actinomycetota bacterium
GCGGACCGGTTCCGGGATGGTGGTGGCTCGTGCCGTTCCTCTTCGGCTGGATCGGCGGCATCTACGCGTGGATCCGCTGGCGCCGCCAGGACCGGCGCGCGGCGCGCTCCCTCCTGATCGTCGGGGTCGCGACGAGCGCCGTCCTGTACTGGTGGTACTTCTCGCTCGGGCTCGGCTCCTAGCGGAGCGCGGCCTCGACGAAGCCGGCGACCTCGCTCGGGTTCCGCCCGACGCGCACGCCCACCGCGCCGAGCGCGTCGGCCTTCGCGGCGGCGGTGCCCGCGGACCCCGTGACGATCGCACCGGCGTGGCCCATGCGCTTGCCCGCAGGCGCCTCGAACCCGGCGATGTAGCCGATCACGGGCTTCGAGACGTGCTCGGCGATGTAGCGCGCGGCGCGTTCCTCGTCGTCGCCACCGATCTCCCCCACCATCACGACGAGGTCGGTGTCGGGATCGGCCTCGAACAGACGGAGCGCGTCGATGAAACCGATGCCGTGGACGGGATCGCCGCCCATGCCGATGCACGTGGACTGCCCGAGACCGCGCTCCGTCATCTCATGGACGATCTGGTAGACGAGCGTGCCGGAGCGCGAGACGAGCCCGATGCGACCGGGCCGGCAGATCTCGCCGGGGATGATGCCGACGTTCGCGAGCCCCGGCGAGATGACGCCGGGGCAGTTGGGGCCCACGAGCGTCGTGCCGCGACCCTCGAGGTACGCGTGCACCTCCGCCATGTCGCGCACCGGGATCCCCTCGGTGATGCACACGACGAGGCCAACGCCCGCGTCGGCCGCCTCGAGGATCGCCTCGGCGGCGAAGCGGGGCGGGACGAAGATCATCGAGGTGTTGGCGCCGGTCGTCGCGACGGCGTCGGCGACCGAGTCGAAGATCGGCACGCCGTCGAAGTCCTGGCCGCCCTTGCCGGGCGTGACGCCGGCGACGAGGGCGGTCCCGTAGTCGCGGTTGCGACGCGTGTGGAACGCGCCCTCGCTCCCGGTGATGCCCTGGACGACGAGGCGGGTCTCCTTCCCGATGAGGACGCTCACGCGGCCCCCTTCGCGAAGTCCGCGGCCATGCGCGCGGCCTCGAGCATCGTGGCCGCGGGGTGGATCTTCGGGTGGGCGGCCTCGGCGAGGATGCGCCGGCCCTCGGCCGCGTTCGTCCCGTCGAGGCGCACCACGATCGGCACCTTCGCCTCGACCCGCTCGAGCGCCCCGAGGACACCCTGCGCGACGAGGTCGCACCGCGTGATGCCGCCGAAGATGTTCACGAAGACGGTGCGCACCGCGGGGTCGGAGAGCACGACCTCGAGCGAGGTCGCCATCTGGTCGGCGCTCGCCCCCCCGCCCACGTCGAGGAAGTTCGCGGCGCGCGCCCCCGCCTGCGCGACGACGTCGAGCGTGGACATCACGAGCCCCGCGCCGTTGCCGATGATGCCCACCGCGCCGTCGAGCTTCACGTACTGCAGGCCCTTGTCCTTCGCCCGGGCCTCGACCGGATCGATGGGGAACGACGAGCGCAGGGCCTCCAGGGCGGTCTGGCGGAACAGCGCGTTGTCGTCCACCGTCACCTTCGCGTCGAGGGCCACGAGGGAACCGTCCTGCAACTGCACGAGGGGGTTGACCTCGACGAGCGTCGCGTCGCGGTCGAGCAGGAGGCCGAAGAGCGTGCGCAGGATCACGCCCGCCTCATCGCGGGCGTCGAGCGGGAGCACGGAGACGAGGTCGCGCACGTGGAACGAGCGCAGGCCGAGCAGCGGGTCCACCGACACGCGGCGCAGCGCCGCGGGGCGCTCCTTCGCGAGCGTCTCGATGTCCATGCCGCCCTCGGCGGTGAGCATGCCGAGGTAGCGCCCGGTCGAGCGGTCGAGCAGGAACGACGCGTAGAACTCGCGCGCGATCGGGAGCAGTTCCTCGCAGAGCACGCGCGTGACCCGCATGTCCTTGAACCCCTGCGTCAGCATGCGCTCGGCCTCGCGGCGCGCGTGCTCGGGCGAGTCGGTCAGGACGACGCCGCCGCCCTTGCCGCGGCCGCCGATCTGGACCTGCACCTTGACGACGGAACGGCCGCCCAGGTCGCGGGTCGCGACCTCGGCGGCCTCGGGGGTCTCGCAGACGATGCCGCGCGGCACGCGGACGCCCGCGGCCGCGAAGAGGTCCGTCCCCAGATGCTCGTAGAGATCCAACGCCGCCAAGCCCGTCCTGGCCGCCATGCGCTCCCGCAGCCACGTCACGATCTCCGCCGTCGAGGCGCCCGGGGTGAAGATGCGCTCGACGCCTTCGGCCTCGAGCTTCGGGATGTCCTCGCGCGGGACGATGCCGCCGCCGAACACGAGCACGTCGCCCGCGCCCTTCTCGCGAAGGAGCTTCACGACCTTCGGGAACAACGTCATGTGCGCGCCCGAGTGG
Organism: Actinomycetota bacterium; assembly: GCA_046094605.1. Taxonomy (GTDB): domain Bacteria; phylum Actinomycetota; class UBA4738; order UBA4738; family HRBIN12; genus JBJTIF01. Next base: position 2,411 of record JBJTHT010000175.1, read on the forward strand.
ATCGACAGGCCCACGGCGTCGGCGTCCTCCTGGATCGCGGTCTCGGCGATCTGCTCCGGGGTCTGGCGCAGGCCCGTGTAGATCACCTCGAACCCCGCGTCCCGCAGCGCCCGCGCCACGACCTTCGCGCCGCGATCGTGCCCGTCGAGGCCGGGCTTGGCGATGACGATGCGGATCGTGCGGCTCACGGCGGGGAGTCTATCGGAGGGCCTCCGGCGGTACCCTCGGGGGCGTGGCGCGCCGGTTCCGCTTCCGTCCCCCGGGGCTCAAGCCCACCACGAAGGTGGGCACCCTCGGCCCCTACCGGGGCCGCCTCGGCCTCGCCTGGGTCATCGCGCCGATCGTCGCCGGCCTCGTGATCCTCGTCGCGGGCTGGCTCGCGCTGGCGCGCTAGCCGACGCGCGCGAGCGGCGCGTACGCCAGGAGCAGGCGGCGCTCCTTGCCGTCGTCGAAGCGGATGTGCGCCTCGAGATCGTCGTCGCGCCCCGAGATGGCGATCACGACGCCCTCGCCGTAGCGGTCGTGGCGCACCGTGTCGCCCGGCTCCACGCGCAGCGGCGGGCGGCGGGCGGGCGCGGCGATCGTGACGGGGCTCGACGCGGGCGCGGCCGCGGCGCCGCCCGCCCGCCGCCCGATGACGCGGCCGCCCGGTTCCTCCTCGTCGCCCAGCGCGCGCACGAGCTCCGTGGGCATCTCCGCGAGGAACCGCGACGGCGGGTTGTACGAGGTCTGACCGAAGAGCGACCGTTCCCAGGCGTTCGTGAGGTAGAGCCGCTGGCGCGCGCGGGTGACGCCGACGTAGGCGAGGCGACGTTCCTCCTCGAGCTGGTCGGGGTTGCCCATCGAGCGGAAGTGCGGGAAGACGTTGTCCTCCATGCCGACCATGAAGACGACCGGGTACTCGAGGCCCTTGGCGGTGTGCAGGGTCATGAAGGTCACCTTGCCGCCCGCGCCGTCGTCGATCTCGTCGGCGTCGGAGACGAGCGCCACCTGCTCGAGGAACTCCGCGAGGGTCCCGTCAGGGCTCGTCGACTCGAACTCCGCGGCGACGGTGACGAGCTCCTTCAGGTTCTCGGCGCGGCCTTCGGCCTCGACCGTGCGTTCGGCCTCGAGTTCGGCGAGGTAGCCCGACTCGGCCGACGCAGCCTGCACCATGCGGGAGACGCCCGCGCCGGACTCGAGCGCCTTCGCGAGGCGGTCCATGATCCCGACGAACACGGCGACGGCACCCTTGGCCCGCGCCCCCAGGATGCCGATCTCGTCGACGCGCCTGCACGCCTCGAGGAACGGGATGCCCTCGGTGCGGGCGTGGTCCTCGAGCGCGGCGACGGTCGCCTCGCCGATCCCCCGCTTCGGGGTGTTGATGACCCGGCGCCCGGCCATCACGTCCTGGGGGTTCACGAGGAGCCGCAGGTAGCCGACGAGGTCCTTGATCTCGCGCCGCTCGAAGAACCGCACGCCGCCGACGAGGCGCACCTCGATCGCGCGCTCGGCGAACACGGTCTCGAAGACGCGGCTCTGGGCGTTCGTCCGGTAGAAGACCGCGATGTCGTCGTAGCGGTAGCCCTCCTCGTCGACGAGCCTGGCGGCCTCCTCCGCGACGAAGGCGGCCTCCTCGTGCTCGTCCTGCGCGCGGTAGCGCACCGCGAGCTCGCCGCCGTCGGTCTCGGTCCACAACGACTTCGGCTTGCGCGCTCGGTTGTGCGCGATGAGGGCGTTCGCGATGCCCAGGATCGCCGAGGTCGAGCGGTAGTTCTGCTCCATGAGGAAGACCGTCGCGTCGGGGTAGTCGCGTTCGAAGTCGAGCAGGTTCTGGATCGTCGCGCCGCGCCACGAGTAGACCCCCTGGTCGGCGTCACCCACGACGCAGAGGTTCCGATGGCCGGCGGCGAGTTGGTTGACCAGCTGGTACTGCGCCCGGCTCGTGTCCTGGTACTCGTCCACCATCAGGTAGCGGAACCGCGACTGCCACATCGCGAGCGCATCGGGATGCTCGCGGAACAGGCGCACGGTCCGCCCGATCAGGTCGTCGAAGTCGAGGGCGCCCGCCGCCTGCTTGCGTTCCTCGTAGGCGAGGAACACCTGCGCGACCGTCTTCTCGTAGAGCGTGGAGGCGGCGTCCGCGTACTCCTCCGCGCTGACGACGTGGTCCTTCGCGCGGGAGATGGCCGCCGCGATCTGGCGTGGCGGATAGCGCTTGGGGTCCAGGTCGAGGTCCTTCAGGACCCCCGTGATGAGGCGCTCGGTGTCGCCGTCGTCGTAGATCGTGAAGGCCGACGGGAGCCCCAGGCGGCCGTGCTCACGACGCAGGATCCGCGCGCAGGTCGCGTGGAACGTGAGGATCCACATCCCCTTCGCGACGCGCTCGCCGAGGAGGCCCTCGACGCGTTCCACCATCTCGCGGGCGGCCTTGTTCGTGAAGGTGATCGCGAGGATCGCCCCGGGGTGGACCCCCTTCTCGCGGATCAGGTAGGCGATGCGGTGGGTGAGGGCCCGGGTCTTGCCCGACCCCGCTCCGGCCACGATGAGCACCGGGCCGTCCGTGTGCAGCACGGCCTCGCGCTGGACGGGGTTGAGCGACGTGACGAGGGGGGACTGCTCCACCGCCCCATGGTAGGGGTCGGGACCGACCGGACCTACTCCCACTCGATCGTGCCGGGTGGCTTGCTCGTGACGTCGTAGACGACCCGGTTCACGCCGGGCACCTCGCGCACGATGCGCGCGGCGATCGTCTCCAGGAGGTCGTGGGGCAGCCGCGCCCAGTCCGCCGTCATCGCGTCCTCGCTCGTCACCGCGCGCAGGACGACGGGGTGCTGGTACGTGCGCCCGTCCCCCATCACGCCGACCGAGCGCACGTCGGCCAGGAGGACGGCGAACGCCTGCCAGATCGAGCGTTCGAGGCCGGCGCGGCGGATCTCCTCGCGGACGACGGCGTCGGCGCCCCGCACGATGCGCAGGTTCTCGCGGGTGACCTCGCCCACGATGCGCACCGCGAGACCGGGGCCGGGGAACGGCTGGCGCCCGGTGATCTCCTCCGGCAGCCCGAGCTCGGCCCCGACGAGGCGCACCTCGTCCTTGAAGAGGTCGCGGAGGGGTTCCACGAGATCGAACGAGAGGTCCTCGGGGAGACCGCCCACGTTGTGGTGGCTCTTGATGTTGGCCGCGGGGCCGCCCCCGCTCTCGATCACGTCGGGGTAGAGCGTCCCCTGCACGAGGAACCGCGCGCCGCGGTGCTCGCGCGCCACCTCCTCGAAGACGCGGATGAACTCGGTGCCGATCCGCTTGCGCTTGTCCTCCGGGTCGGTCACGCCCGCGAGGCGCTCCAGGAACCGGTCCTCGGCCTTCACGTGGACGAGCGGGACCCGGAAGTGGCGCGCGAAGGTCTCCTCGACCTGGTCGGGTTCCCCCTCGCGGTTCAGGCCGTGGTCCACGAAGACGCACGTGAGTCGCTCCCCGATCGCGCGGTGCACGAGCAGCGCGGCCACGGCCGAGTCCACGCCGCCCGAGAGCGCGCAGAGGACCTCGGCGTCGCCGACCTGCGCGCGGATCCGCGCGACCTGGTCGTCGATGATGTTCGTCGGCGTCCAGTCGGGCAGCAGGCCGCACGCGTCGTAGAGGAACCGCTTCATCACGTCCTGGCCGCGCGGCGTGTGCGAGACCTCGGGGTGGAACTGCACCGCGTACAGCCCGCGCGACGGGTCCTCCATCGCGGCGATCGGCGTCGCGTCGGTCGTGGCCGTCACGCGGAACCCCTCCGGGGCGCGCACGACGGCGTCACCGTGGGACATCCACACGGTGTCCTCGGCGGGGAGGTCGCGGAGCAGGGCGCCCGGGAGTACGGCGCGACGCGCGTCGCGGTCGACGGGGGCGCCCTGCTCCGCGACCTCCCCGCCGAGGACACCGTGTGGATGTCCCACGGTGACGCCGTCGTGCGCGCCCCGGAGGGGTTCCGCGTGACGGCCACGACCGACGCGACGCCGAT
>JBJTHT010000176.1:0-4663 GCA_046094605.1 Actinomycetota bacterium
CTCCTCACGACGAACCCGATCTGGGTCCAGCGCAACCGCGGCGTGGGCTACCTCCCCCTCGAGGAGTGCCTCGCGCTCGGCGTGACCGGCCCCGTGCTGCGCTCGGCGGGCCTCGCGAAGGACATCCGCAAGGACGAGCCCTACTGCGGCTACGAGACCTACGAGTTCGACGTCCCAACCTCCGACGAGGCGGACTGCTACGCGCGCTACCGCATCCGCCTCGAGGAGATGCGCCAGTCGATCCGGATCGTGCGCCAGGCCCTCGACCGCCTCGAGCCCGGACCCGTGATGGTCGAGGACCCGAAGGTCCGCTGGCCCTCGCAGCTCTCGGTCGGTCCCGACGGCATCGGGAACTCGCCCGAGTACGTGCGCCACATCCTCGAGGACTCGATGGAGGCGCTGATCCACCACTTCAAGATGGTCACGCAGGGCGTCTCGGTCCCGGCCGGCGAGGTCTACCAGGTCGTCGAGGCGCCGCGCGGGGAGTTCGGCGCCTACGTCGTCTCGGACGGGTCGGCGAAGCCGCACCGCGTCGGCCTGCGCGATCCCTCCTTCGTGAACCTCCAGGCGCTCCCGCGGATGCTCGAGGGCGGTCTCATCGCCGACGCCGTGGCGTGCATCGCGAGCGTCGACCCGGTGATGGGCGGGGTGGACCGCTGATGGCCGTCCTCGACGCGACGGGGCGCGCCGACGCCGCGCGCATCGTGGGGCGCTACCCCGTGGGCCGGGAGCGCTCCGCGATCCTGCCGCTGATCTATCTGCTGCAGTCCGTCGAGGGGCGCGTGACCGACGACGGCATGCGCGAGGTCGCCGACATCCTCGGCGTGACGACCGCCGAGGTCCGCGCGGTCGCGACCTTCTACACGATGCTGCGGACCGAGCGGACGGGCCGCCACGTCGTGTGCGTGTGCACGAACCTCTCCTGCGCCCTGCGCGGCGCGAACGCCCTGCTGGCCGCCGCGCGCGAGGCGATCGACCCCGACCACTCGGGGACCGACGCCGACGGCGCGATCACCGTGCACGAGGAGGAGTGCCTCGGTGCCTGCGACGCGGCGCCGGTGATCCAGGTCAACTACGCGAACGTGGACCGCGTCACGCGCGAGCAGCTGCTCGCGATCCTCGACGGGCTGCGACGGGACGAGGTCCCGGCCGCATCGCGCGGCGAGACGCCCGCGGACTTCGCGGCGGCCTCGCGGATCCTCGCGGGCCTCGAGGGGGGCGCGACCGGTGGGCCGATGACCGAGCGCATCGTCACCGCGCGCTGGGGCGAGCCCGACACCGTGTGGCTCGACCGCTACCTCGCGACCGGCGGCTACGCCGGGCTGCGCGCCGCGCTCGCCACGACCCCCGCGGAGGTGATCGACGTCGTCAAGGCGTCGGGCCTGCGGGGACGCGGCGGCGCCGGGTTCCCGACGGGCCTCAAGTGGTCGTTCGTCCCGCGGGACACGGGCAAGCCCACGTTCCTCGTCGTGAACTTCGACGAGTCCGAGCCCGGGACGTTCAACAACCGGGAACTGATCGAGCGCGACCCGCACCAGTTCCTCGAGGGCGTGATGATCGCTGCGTACGCGATCGGCTGTCGCACGGCCTTCATCTACTGCCGCGGCGAGTACCTCCACCCCGGCCGGATCCTCGAGCGCGCGATCTCGGAGTCGTACGCCGCCGGGTATCTCGGCGCCGAGGTCCTCGGCAGCGGGTTCCGCCTCGACGTCGTGCTCCACCGCGGCGCGGGCGCCTACATCTGCGGCGAGGAGACGGCGCTGCTCTCCTCGCTCGAGGGCTACCGCGGCCAGCCGCGCCTGCGACCGCCGTTCCCTGCGGTCGAGGGTCTCTACGCGTGCCCGACGCTCATCAACAACGTCGAGACGCTCGCGAACGTCCCGCACATCCTGGAGCGCGGCGCGGCCTGGTACGCCGGCATCGGGACCGAGAAGTCGCCGGGGACGAAGATCTTCTCGATCTCCGGCAAGGTCGAGCGGCCCGGGAACTACGAGGTGCCGATGGGCACGCCGGCGCGCGTCGTGATCGAGGACCTCGCGGGCGGCGTCCTCGACGGTCGGCGCCTCAAGGCGTGGACGCCCGGCGGTTCCTCGACGCCGTTCCTCACCGCCGAGCACCTCGACACGCCACTGGACTTCGAGGGGGTCGCGGCCGCCGGTTCGCTCCTCGGGACGGGCGCGATGATGGTCTGCGACGAGCGCGATTGCATGGTCGCCGTCGCGGAACGCCTCCTCGGCTTCTACGCCCACGAATCGTGCGGGAAGTGCACGCCGTGCCGCGAGGGGACGTGGTGGGTCACGCGCGTCCTCGGTCGCATCGAGGCCGGCGCCGGCCGCCCCGAGGACCTGCCGCTCCTCGAGGAGGTCGGCGGGAACATCCTCTTCAAGGCGTTCTGCGCGCTCGCGGACGGCGCGGTGTCGCCGCTCTCCTCCACGCTCACGCACTTCCGCGACGAGTACGACGCGCACATCCGCGAGGGTCGATGCCCGACGGGCGCCGCGCACCCGCGTCCCGTCCCGGCCACGCCCGCGGCGCCCGTCGGCGACGAGCCGGCGTTCGTGCCGCTCTCCGAGGTGCTGCGATGAGCGAGCCGATCACCCTCACGATCGACGGTACGGAGGTGACCGTCCCGAAGGGGACGCTGATCATCCGCGCCGCGGAGCAGCTGGGCATCGAGATCCCGCGCTTCTGCGAGCACCCGCTCCTCGAGCCGATCGGCGCGTGCCGGCAGTGCTACGTCGAGGTGGAAGGGCAGAAGAAGCTCGTCACGTCGTGCACGACGCCGGTCGCGGCGGGGATGGTCGTGCGCACGCAGAACGCGTCCGCCGAGGCCTCCCGCGCGCAGGTCGCCAACCTCGAGTTCCTGCTCCTCAACCACCCGCTCGACTGTCCGATCTGCGACCGCGGCGGCGAGTGCCCGCTCCAGGACCAGGCGATGGCGTTCGGCCCCGGCGAGAGCCGCTACGTCGAACCCAAGCGCACCTACCCCAAACCTGTCCCGGTGAGCCCGCTCGTCGGCCTCGACCGCGAGCGCTGCGTCCTGTGCACGCGCTGCACGCGGTTCTGCGACCAGATCTCCGGCGACCGGTTCCTCGACCTCTTCGAGCGCGGCGCCGACCAGCAGGTCGGCATCGCGGCGGGGGAGGACCTGCGCTCGCCGTTCTCGGGGAACACCGTGCAGATCTGTCCCGTCGGCGCGCTGACGTCGACGCCCTACCGCTTCGCCGCGCGGCCCTTCGACCTGCAGGTCGGCGACTCCGTCTGTCCGCACTGCGCCGCCGGCTGCAACCTGCGCGTGGACCTGCGCCGCGGCGAGGTCGTGCGCCACCTCGCGCGCGACGCGATGGACGTGAACGAGGCCTGGCTCTGCGACAAGGGGCGCTACGGGTTCCGGTTCCCCGATCTCGACCGCGTGACCACGCCGCTCCTGCGCGAGCGCGGCCTGGAACCCGCCTCCTACGGCGAGGTGTTCGAGTCGATCGCGCGCTGGACCGACGGTGCGCGCGTCGCGTTCCTCGTGGGCGGTCGGCTCTCCGACGAGGACGCGTACGCGGTCGCGAAGTTGGCCCGCGTCGCGTTCCGCACCCACGACGTGGATCACCGCCGCGTCGCGATGTCGGGCGCGGCGGAGCGCGACGTCGCCGCGACGCCGTTGACGACGACCTACGCCGACGTCGAGCACGCGAAGACGGTGCTCGTCGTCGGGCTCGACGCGGAACAGGAACTGCCGATCCTCCACCTGCGCCTGCGCAAGGCCGCGCGCGCCGGTGCGCGCATCGTGGTCGTGCACCCGCGCCGCACGCGCCTCCACGACGTGGCGACCCACGTGCTCGTGGCCCCCGGCGGCGAGGCGGCGCTCCTCGCGGCGGCGGCCGCCGGGAAGGCCACCGGCGAGGCCGCGTTCGACGCGGCCGCCGCCGCGCTCCGCGAGGGCGACGGCGTCGTCATCGCCGGGGAGCGCCTCGGCGACGGCGTGGACCAGGCCTACGCGCTCGCCGCCGCGACCGGCGCGCGCTTCGCGCTCGCGACGCGCCGCGCCAACGACCGCGGGGCGCTCCGTGCGGGCGCGCACCCCGACCTCCTGCCGGGCGGGCGTCGCGTCGGTTCGCCCGATGCGGCGGCCGTCGAGGCGCGCTGGGGGTCGCTCGCCGGCATCGCGCCGGGCCGTTCGACACGGCAGATCCTCGAGGCCTGCGCCGCGCGGGAGATCGACGTGCTGTTCCTGATCGGCGTGGACCCGCTCGCCGACGTCCCCGACGCCGCGCTCGCGCGCCGCGCGCTCGAGAACGTGCCGGTGAAGGTCGTCTGGTCGCTCGAGCTCGGCGACTACGAGCCGTACGCCGACGCGGTCCTGCCCGCCGCGGCGTTCCTCGAGAAGGACGCGCACGTGACGGACTGGGAGGGCCGCAGCCAGCGCCTGCGCCCGGTGCGCGCGGTCCCGGGCCTCGCCCGACCGGACTGGGAGATCGCCGTGGGCCTCGCGCAGGCGCTCGGCGTCGATCTCGGCTTCCGCACGCTCGACGGACTCCGCGCGGAACTGGGCGACCTGCTCGCGCCGCGCGCGGTGTCGCCGGAGGCGCCGGGGGCGGCCGGCCCCGCCCCCGGGGGCGGCGCCCGGCGCCCGCGGGGGGCCGACCCCCGCCGCGGGGGCGCCGGCCCCCCC
>JBJTHT010000177.1:0-5437 GCA_046094605.1 Actinomycetota bacterium
CCCGCCCGGGTCCGGGACGGTGGCTACGATGCCGACCGGCCACCTTCCGACGACGTCGTCATCGCCGTCCCCGCCGATCCGTCCTACCCCACGCTGCTCCGGTCCGTCGCGGCGACCATGGCCGCCCGCATCGACCTCCCCGTGGACGACCTCGCGGACCTGCGCCTCGCGGTCGACGAGGCGTTCGCGTGCCTCCTCGCGGCCGCGACCGGCGCGACGTCGGTGACGATGCGGGTCGCACCGCGCGTCGAGGGACTGGAGGCGTTCCTCACCTGTGACGGCGACGCGGCGACCTGGCCGCCGGCGTCGGACGACCTCGCGCGGCAGGTGCTCACCGCGTTGGCCGATGAGGTCCGGTTCGATCGGGCAGACGGCCGACCCGCCGTCGCCATCGGGAAGCGGGCTGCCAGGGGGTGAAGCCGTGACGGCGACCCACCCCGAGGACGAGACGTCGCGCGAACGCACCCGCGCGCTGTTCCGTCGGTTGCCCGACCCCGCCGCACGCGGGGAACTCGTCGCGCTGCACCGCGCGCTCGCCGAGTACCTCGCACGCCGCTTCGCCGGTCGCGGCGAGAACGTGGACGACCTCACGCAGGTCGCGATGATCGGCCTGCTCAACGCGATCGACCGGTTCGACCCCGAGCGCGAGGTGCAGTTCCCGACCTACGCGGCGGTGACGATCGTCGGGGAACTGAAGCGCCACTTCCGCGACAAGGGGTGGTCGGTGCGCGTTCCCCGACGCCTGCAGGAGACGGGGCTGCGCCTCAACCGAGCGCTCGCGGAACTCTGGCAGGAACTCGGTCGCTCGCCGACCGTGGCGGAACTCTCGGCGCGGCTCGAGGTCCCCGAGGAACAGGTGCTCGAGGCGATGGAGGCGATGCAGGCCTACTCGGCGGCATCGCTCGACGCCCCGATCGGCGAGGACGGCCTCACGCATGGCGACCTGCTCGCCGACGAGGACGAACCGCTCGACCGGCTCGAGGGGTGGGAGACCGTGGCGCCGATGATCCGGCGCCTGCCGGCGCGCGAACGACGCATCCTCTACCTCCGCTTCTTCCTCGGGAAGACGCAGAGCGAGATCGCGCGGGACCTCGGCATCTCGCAGATGCACGTGTCGCGGCTGCTCGCGCAGACGCTCACGGCGCTGCGTCGACAGGCCGGCGAGGCCTAGGCGTTTGCCGCCGCGCGGCGGCGGGAAGCCACGCTCGGTCGGGGGCGGCCCGTCCCGCCGCCCGACGTCGGGTGTCCTGCGTCCCGGCGATCCCCTCGCTCCGCAGGGCGCAGGGCACCCGCACCCGCCACCGCCGACGGCATCCGATCAGGCGTCGGCGGGTCGGAGCGGGAGGTCCCGCCCGGTCGGTCCCGTCGGCGGCGTGCGATCGGCCTCGGCTCCGAGCCGGAGCTGCCCGCATGCGGCGTCGATCCCCCGTCCGCGCGTGTCGCGCACCGTCACCGTGACCCGCGCGCGTTCGAGGACGCGCACGAACGCCTTGATGCGCGCCGGGGAACTCGGCTGCGTGTGCCATCCCGGCGTCGGATTGAGCGGGATGAGGTTCACGTGCGCGCGCATCCGCCGCGCGATCGGCGCGAGCAGGCGAGCCTGCTCGTCGGAGTCGTTCTCGCCCTCGATCATCGCCCACTCGATCGACGGGCGGCGGTTCGTCAGCACGCGCCACTCGATCACGGCCTCCTCCAGCGCGGCGAGCGGGTAGCGACGGTTGATGGGGACCAGCCGCGTCCGCGTCAGGTCGTCGGCGGCGTGGAGGCTCACCGCGAGGCCGACCTGCGGATGCGCGGTCGCGAGGCTTCGGATGCCGGGGACGAGGCCGACCGTCGAGACCGTGAGGTGGCGCGCACCGAGGCGGATCCCCGCGGGGTCCGTGATGCGGGCGATCGCATCGAACACGTTGCGCTCGTTGGCGAGCGGCTCCCCCATGCCCATGAAGACGACGTTGGTCAGGCGTCGCGGGGTCGAGGCGGGGAGGCGCGCCGCTTCGCGGCGCGCCCACACGACCTGCGCGGCGATCTGGCCCGCGGAGAGGTTCCCGAGGAGGCCCATCTGAACGGTGGCGCAGAAGCCGCAGCCCATGCCGCACCCGGCTTGCGATGAGATGCACACGGTGACGCGATCGTCGTAGCCCATGAGGACCGCCTCGACGAGGTGCTTCCCGTCGAGTCGGAGCAGGACCTTGCGCGTCGCGCCGCGGTCGGCGAGGCGCTCGTCCACGACCTCGATGCCGAGCGGGAACGTCTCGGCGAGGCGCTCGCGGAGCGCGCCCGGGAGCTCCGTCATCTCCTCGTACGTCGCGGCGCGGCGCCACAGGGCGTCGGCCACCTGGCGCACGCGGTACGCGGGTTCGCCCCAGCCGCGCAGCGCCTCCTCGAGCTCGGAGGCGGAGAGGTCGTAGGCCGTCGTCACAGCGCACCCGCGATCGCGTCCACGCGCTCCGGCGTCGGGCCGCCGACCGCACTCGCGACGATGGAACCGTCGGGGGCGAGCGCGGCGACGAAGACGTCGCGGCGGTCGCGGAGCCCGAGGGCGCGCACGACCGGACCGAGCCGCGTGTAGACGGTGACCGTCCGCTCGCGCACGGCGAGGTCGCGGATCGCGGTCGCCATGCCGCCGTCGATCGCGTTGCGCACCCAGCGCCAGCGCAGGCCGATCGTCGGGATCTCGAAGTACCGCAGGTCCGGGATGCCGCGCCGCTCGAGGGCATCGACCCACGCGTCCACCACGCGCTGATGACGCTGGTGGAACGCCACGATGACGACGCGCCGCTCCCCCGGCAGGTCGTCGGGGATGCGTCGCTCGCGGAACTCGAGGTCGCGGCCGTGCAGCAGCGGGAACCGCATCCGGCTCACGCGTCCCCCGTCCTGCGGAGTTCCGCGACGAGGTGGCGGGTGATGGGAACCGTCTCCATCGACATGCGCAGTTCGTAGCGGAGCACGTCGGCCACGACCTCGATCTCGCGCTCCACACGCTCCACCTTGAGCGCCGTGGGCGTGCGCGTCGCGCGCGCGCTCAGAGACACGCGCCCGCCGGCGACGCGCCCGCCCCCCACCTCCGCGAGACCGGTGGGATGGACCAGCACGTACTCCAGGTCCCCGTCCGGGCCGAGGGGCCGCAGGTACCCCGACTCCCCGTGGAGCGGACGGCCGTCGTCGAGCGCCCACGTGCGCTGGACGTAGCCGACGAAGGGCTTCCCGTTGTGGGAGAAGCGGATCTCCTCCCGGTACGTGAACCCGTCGATGGTCGGGTACTCGCCCCGCCCCTCCCCGGCCCACGTTCCGAGCAGGAACGCGAGGTGCGCGACGTCGGCATGCACCGAGCCAGTGTAGGGGCGCGGCGCGCGCCGTCCGGCGCGCGCCGCGTCAGCGCGCGAGATCCGGGGCGGCGAGGGTCTCGAGCAGGCGGTCCGCACCCCACGCGAGGTCCTCGCGCGAGATCGAGAGCGGCGGCGCGAGGCGGATCGTCGTCTCGTGCGTGTCCTTCGCGAGGACGCCGGCCTCCATGAGTCGCTCGCAGTACGCGCGCGCCTTCGTGGACCCCTCGCGCATCTGGATACCGACCCAGAGACCGCGACCGCGCACGTCCACGACGTGCGACGGGACCTCCGCGCGCAGCCGCGTGATCAGTTCCGCGCCCAGCTCCGCCGAGCGGCGCTGGTACTCGCCGCCCCGCAGGATGTCGAGGACCTCGAGGCCGACCGCGCAGGCGAGCGGGTTCCCGCCGAAGGTCGATCCGTGTTCCCCGGGATGGATCACGCCGAGGACGTCGCGGCGCGAGACGACCGCGGAGATCGGCACGATGCCACCCCCCAGGGCCTTGCCGAGGATGAAGAGATCCGGGCGCACGCCCTCGTGCTCGACGGCGAACGTCGTGCCGGTGCGGCCGAGGCCCGACTGGATCTCATCGGCGATGAAGAGGACGTTACGCTCGGTGCAGAGCCGACGCGCCGCGGCGAGGTAGCCCTCCGTCGGGACGACGATGCCGGCCTCGCCCTGGATCGGTTCCACGAGGAACCCGACCGTGTCGTCGTCGATCGCGGCCTCGAGCGCCGCGATGTCGCCGTAGGGCACGCGCTCGAAGCCCGGCGTGTAGGGGCCGAAGCCGGCGTAGGACGACGGATCGTCGGAGAACGAGATGATCGTGACGGTACGGCCGTGGAAGTTCCCGCCGCACACGACGATCTTCGCGCGGTCCTTGGCCACACCCTTCACGTCGTAGCCCCAGCGGCGCGCGGTCTTGACCGCGGTCTCGACCGCCTCAGCGCCGGTGTTCATCGGGAGCACCATCTCCATGCCGCAGAGCTCGGCGAGCTGCTCGCAGAACGGTCCGAGGAGGTCGTTGTGGAACGCGCGCGACGTGAGCGTCACCCGATCGAGCTGCCGCTTGGCCGCCTCGACGAGGCGGGGATGGCGGTGACCGAAGTTGAGCGCGGAGTAGGCGGCGAGCATGTCGAGGTAGCGGTTCCCCTCAACGTCGGTGACCCAGGAACCCTCCGCCTCGGCGATGACGACCGGGAGCGGGTGGTAGTTGTGCGCCGACCACGTCTCCATCTGGTCGATCAGCCGCTCGCTCGACGTCCGTTCCGTGATGCTCATCGACGCGCCTCCTCGTGGTCGCTTCCCGCATCGTACCGGGGCCAGCCCGTGGCCCAGAGCGCGGCGAGCACGAGCACGGGCTGGAAGAAGAGCCGCACGATGCGCCGGCCCGGCGTGTCGAGGCCGAACGACGAGGTTCCCGCGATCGCCTGATAGATGTTCCCCGGGAAGATCGCGACGTAGAAGAGGGCGAGCGCCTGGCCTACGAGGCGACGCCGCGCCGGCCACGCCACGATGGCGAGCGCGAAGGCGATCTCGACGGCCCCGCTCACGAGCACGATCTCCGTTCGGAAGGGCAGGAAGGACGGGGTCTGCCCCAGGAACGCCTCGGTCGAGCGGAAGTGCCCGAGGCCCGCGAATGCCATGAAGACCGCGAGCAGCAAGCGGACGGGCGTGCGCAGGCGCTCCACGGAGCGCACCCTATCCCGCCGTGGATCCCGACCCCGTAGTACCGTTCTCTATCCGAGCGGGGGGGCACATGGACGGGGATTCCCGGGAGGTCGAGGACCAGCCGCAGGACGGTCAGCCCGCCGACGGGAACCTGTCCGCCTCCTACCTCCCCTACGACGACTCGCGCCTGTGGCTCCAGATGCCCGACGGCGGGCAGCCTGCCAAGAAGCGCCGCCGCGAGCGACCGGCGAAGCCGCCGAAGGAAGCACGCGCGAAGAAGCGCGAGCAGGACCGCGCCCCGGCTCCCTCCCATCCGGAACCGCGCGCCAGCACGACCACGAAGGTGAAGCGCCCGCTTCCGCGCTGGGTGGCGCGGTCGGGGGTCGGCCTCGCGGCGCTCGTGCTCCCGATCACGGCGATCGCGATGGTGCGTCTGTCGTCG
>JBJTHT010000178.1:0-8468 GCA_046094605.1 Actinomycetota bacterium
CGCACGATCAAGGTCGCCCGGACGATCGCGGATCTCGAAGGGTGCGACGAGGTCCTCGCGGCGCACGTCGCCGAGGCGCTCGCCTACCGCGCCGACCCAGCCGAGGAGGCGGTCGCCGGTGCCCGATGACGGCGAGGTGCGCTACGTGGCCCGCGGCGAGGCCGAGTACCCGGCGCAGCTCCTCGATCTGCACGACCCGCCCGCGGGGCTGTTCCTCCGCGGACGCCCGCTGCCTGCGGCCGAACGCATCGTCGCGATGGTCGGCGCGCGACGGTGCAGCCCGCTCGGGCGTGAGATCGCGCGCGATCTCGGCAGGAGCCTCGGTCGCGCCGGATGGAGCGTCGTGAGCGGGGCCGCGCGGGGGATCGACGCGGCCTCGCACGAGGGTGCCCTCGACGCCGCCTCGCACACCGTGGCCGTCCTCGGGTCCGGCATCGACGTGCCCTACCCGCCCGGGAGCGCCGACCTGATCACGCGCATCGCCGCGACCGGAAGCGTCGTGAGCGAGTACCCGCCCGGCGTGCCGGCGCTCCCGTTCCGGTTCCCCGCGCGCAACCGCATCGTCGCCGGCCTCGCGCGCGCGGTGATCGTCGTCGAGGGCGAGGAGGGGAGCGGTTCCCTCATCTCCGCGGAGCACGCGCTCGACCTGGGTCGCGATGTGCTCGCCGTCCCCGGGGCCGTCACCAATCCGCTCGCGGCGGTCCCCAACGGCCTGATCCGCGAGGGGGCGGCGCTGGTGCGCGGCGTCGACGACGTCCTCGCGGAGCTCGGCATCGAGGCACCCGCGGAGGCCATCCCCGAGACCGATCTCACGGCCCGCGAACGCGAGGCGCTCGCCGCCGTCGGCGACCGGGTGCTGCCCGACGCGGTGGCCCGGGTCCACGACGTCCCCGTCGCCGAGGCGCTGCCGCTCCTGCTCGCGCTCGAACTGAAGGGCCTCGTGCGATCGGTCGGCGGTCGCTACGAACGGCGGCTCGCGGGACGGAACGGCCGATGACCCGGAACCGGTTGAACGGCGCCACGCGCCCTGCTACAACGGGGCGACGCACGGAGGTCCTTCCCCCCATGACCATGGCTCCCGCCGACGCGACCCTCATCGAACGGTTCGTCGCGCACCTCGCCGACGAGCGGCGCCTCTCGCCCAACACCGTCGAGGCCTATCGTCGTGATCTCGAACAGCTCGTGACGTTCCTCGGGCGGGCGCACGGCTCGCTCGGCTCGGCGAACCATCACGACCTCCGCCGGTTCCTCGCGCAGCAGTCCACGCGCGGCTACGCCCGGGCTTCGATCGCGCGCCGCGTCGGGGCGATCCGCACCTTCTACCGATGGGCCGCGGCACGCGGCCTCGTCGCCACCGACCCGGCGGAGACCCTCGGGCGGCCGAAGGTCGTCTCGCGGCTCCCATCGGTGCTCCGCCCGCGCGATGCGGCGGCGCTCGTGGAGGCCCCCGCTGCGGCTGACGACGCGGACGAGACCGACGTCGCGATCGTCCTGCGCGACCGCGCGATCCTCGAGCTGCTCTACGGCTCGGGCCTCCGCGTCGGCGAGGTCGCCGGCCTCACGACGGACCGCGTCGATCTCGAACGCGGCCGCGTCACGGTGATGGGGAAGGGCTCCAAGGAGCGCGAGGTCCCGCTCTCCGATCCGGCCGTCGAGGCGCTCGAGTCCTACCTGGACGCGGCGCGCGCGACCCTCGCCGCCGAGCGGTCGACGACGCTCTTCTTCAATCGGCGGCGCAAGGCGATCACCCCGCGTGACATCCGCGCGATGATCGAGCGCCTCGTGGGTCCGACGGGACGCCGCGTGACGCCGCACACGTTCCGCCACTCGTTCGCGACCCACCTCCTGGAGGGCGGCGCCGACATCCGCGCGGTGCAGGAACTTCTCGGCCACGCGAGCGTCGCCACGACCCAGCGCTACACGCACGTGTCGAAGACCCGCCTCTTCGAGGCCTACGCGCGGAGCCATCCGAGGGCCTAGGTGCACCGACCGCCACCGCCGCGACGGGCCCGACGGGCCTCCGACGCCGTGCGGGCACGCGTCGAGCCGGACGTGACCGACGCGTGGAACCGATTCCGCGCCGACGGTGACCGTGCGGCGCGCGACGAGCTGATCCTGCAGTACCTCCCGCTCGTGCGGATCGTCGCGCGCCGCACGGCCGCGCTCCTGCCGCGTGGGCTCGACGTCGACGACCTCGTCTCGGACGGGACGTTCGGGCTCGTCGACGCCATCGATCGCTTCGATCCCTCGCGGGGTCTCGCGTTCTCCACCTTCGCGGTCGGGCGCGTCCGGGGCGCGATGCTCGACGGCCTCCGCGCGCTCGACTGGGTGCCGCGGTCCGTCCGGGCGGGCGCCCGAGCGATGGAAGCGGCCATCGAGTCGCTGGAGCGTTCGCTCGGGCGCCCGCCCTCCGAGGCCGAGATCGCGGAGCGGCTCGGCATCTCACCGGAGGAGTGCCGCCGCCTCCGCGCGCAGGTGGACGGTGCCGTCGTGGTTCCGTTGGTCGGCGAGGAGGGTGGTGCCGACGACGAGCGGCCGGAACTCGCTGACGCCGATGCCGCGCGATCGGAGGACCGGGTTCTGCTCACCGCCGCCATCGACGGGCTCCCCGAGCGAGAGGCCCTCGTCGTGCGACTGCACGATCTCCTGGGCGTCACCCTGCTCGAGGTCGCGGGGATGCTCGGCGTGTCGCACTCGCGTGCGTTCCAGATCCACGAGCGCGCGCTCCGCCTGCTCCGCGACGCCGTGGAGGAACGTGACGACGGTCGCTAGGCGGTTCCTCGGTTCCGTCCTCATCGCGTCCGTCGTCGGTGGGGTCACCGTGGCTCGAGCGGCGAGTTCCCGAACGTGGGTGTGGCCGACCGTCGGACCCGTGCTGCGGATCTACGACCCGCCCGCCACGACCTACGGCGCCGGTCATCGCGGGATCGACATCGCCTGCGCGCGTGGCGCCCCGATCGTCGCGGTCGCGTCGGGGCTCGTGACCTTCGCCGGGTCGGTGGGCGGCCAGCGCTACGTCACCGTCGACCACGGGACCGGTCTGTCCAGCACCTACTCCTATCTGGACGTCGTCCTGACGCGGAAGGGGGCGACGGTCGTCGCGGGGACGGCCGTCGGAATCTGCGGCGCGGGTCACGCGGGCGCGACGATCCCGCACGTGCACCTCGGTGCGAAGCGACCCGACGGTTCCTACGAGGACCCCCTGCTCCTGCTCGTCCCCGCCGACCTCACGTCCTTCGTGCACCTCGCGCCGCGGCGGTAGGCACGCCGATAGGATGGGGTTTCTCCGTCCGTGAAGGATGCCGTGCGCCGTTCCGCGTTCCCGATCGCAGCCCTCCTGGCCGTCGCGCTCTCCGCGGGCGTCGCGGAGGCGCAGGCGCCGTCGCCGCCGTACGTCGAGGCGTGGCGCGCGACCTCCGACGGACCGATGAGCGGGGCGACGATCGCGGGCGGTGTCGCGTTCGTGACCACCGGCGACGCGGTGCTCGGCTTCGACCTCGCCGACGGCACGCGGATCGCGTCGTACCCGCGCACGGGGCGGCTCTTCCGCCCGGGCGTGGGCGCCGTCGATGGACGGGCGATCCTCGTCTTCGTGGACGGCGGCACCGCGTCGTCGGGGGCCTCGCCGTCCCCGGCCGCGTCGGCAACGACGGAACTCGTCGCCGTGGACATCGCCGACGGTTCGGAGCCGTGGCGGACGGCGATCGGCGGCGGTGTGAAGGGTGGCATCGCGGTCCAGGGCGAGGCCGCGTACGTCGTCGACGGCGAGGGATCGCTCCTCGCGATCTCGCTCCGCGACGGTTCGATCCGCTGGAGCGCGACGCGCGTCGGGACTGGCGACGCGCCCCCGACGGTCGTGGGTGATGTCGTCTACGCGTCGGGCGCGCCGAACGGCTCGGCGCGCATCGTCGCCCTCGATGTCGCGACGGGCGAGCGTCGGTGGGCGCAGCCGCCCCAGTACGGCGCGGCGGCCACGTCCGCGATCGCCGTGGAGGGCGACGCGCTCGCCTTCGTCGGCTCGGACCGCATCGCTCGGGTCCTCGACGTCTCGACGGGTGACGCCCGCTGGGAGGACCTGCTCCTGAACGTCCCCTCGCCCGTCGTCGCACCGGGCCTGACCGCCGACGCGCTCTATGCGACCGACTACGCGGGCGGCGTCTACCGGTTCGATCCCGCGACGGGCGAACGCATCTGGGACCACCAGCTGAACGTCCTCGCCGTGCGCTCCGGCCCGGTCGCGGTCGATGCCGGCGTCGTCCTCGGCACGGACGACGGTCGCCTCGTGGCCCTCGACGGCGCCACCGGCCACCTCGTTGCCGACGTGCGCCTCGGGGACGGCGTGGTGGGTGCGATCGTGGTTGCCGGCGATCTCCTGATCGCGCCGGTGGCCGGCGATGCGCCGGCGCTCGTCGCCCTGCGCACCGATCCGGAGGGCACGCTCCTCGACGTCGCGTCGCCGACGGCACTCGATCCGCTCGCGCTCGTGGGGCGGTTCGGGCTCGCCGCAGCCTTCCTCCTCGCGGCCGCCGTCCTCGGGCGGACCGCGTCGCGTCGGCGTTCCGGGGGAGCGACCTCGTGACCGAGCAGCGCCGGGTACCCGGGTTCCTGTCGTTCCTGGAACCGCCCCCCGCGGACTCGCCCTTCCCGTCCATCGGGCGGGCGCTGCGCCGGGGGTTCGGTGCCGTGATCTCGTCGGTGCCGCTCCTCGCGACGGCGTTCGCGGTCGTCTTCCTGCAGTGGGTCGCGCTCGTCGCGCTCGGCCTCGACGGCCCGTTCGGTCGACTCGTCCACCTGCTCGCGATCCCGCCGATCAGCACCTACTTCGACACACTGAATGGATCGACGATGTTCGGCTACGGCGGCGTGGGGTTCGCCGTCACGCTGGGGCTCGTCCTCGTGCGCGCAGCGGTCACGTCGGTGATGGCGGGCCTCGTCGTCGCGGGTCTCGAGGGGCGCGCGACCGCGACCGGGTTCCGCGATGGCGTGCGCGCGTTCCCCGCGACGCTCGCCGCGTGCCTGCTCGGCCTCGGCCTCATGATCGTGGGCAGCGTGATCCTCCCGCTGCTCGGTCCGGGCGTCGGGTTCCTCGGTTCGGTCCTGCTGCTCGTCCTCGCGCTGTTCCTCTTCGCCTACGTGCCGTTCGTCGCGATCGCGGAACGGCTCCCGCTCGCCGAGGTGGTCCGCACGTCGATCCGCGCGGCGCGGATGCCCGGGAGCCGTCACCTGGTGTTCTCGATGGCGTACCTGTTCCTGTGCCTGCCGCTCCTCGTCGCGCTCATGCCGTCCGGCGCGCGCTACGGCGTGAACCCCCCGCTCGACACGTGGGCCTTCGCGCTACTCGCGGCGGTGCTCCACCTCGGGTTCCTCGCGGCCTTCGGGATGCGCTACCTCGCCGTCCGCGACGTCGTGCCCGCCGCCGTCCCGCGGCAGCCCCGCGCCCGCGGCGGCCGCCGGAACGCTCGCTGACCCCCCGACGGGGGTCGCTGCTAGACTCCGCGAGCCGGCGCGAGCCGAGCACACACGCACGGGGACCGCTCCGCGGGGGTCCCGGCTCCGGCCGGGCCGTGGACGGGACGAGCCGTGCGGAGGGAACAACCGCAGAGGAGGAAGACGTGCCTGTCGTCACCAGGCGGGAGCTCCTCGAGGCAGGGGTCCATTTCGGGCACCAGACACGGCGCTGGAACCCGAAGATGGGCCGCTACCTCTTCGGGGAGCGTTCCGGGATCTACATCATCGACCTCGAGAAGTCCCTCGTGGGCCTCGAGGAGGCCGCCAGTTACGCCCGCGACATCGGTCGGCGCGGCGGCAACGTGCTCTTCGTGGGCACGAAGAAGCAGGCCCAGGAGGTCGTGCGCGAGCACGCGGAGCGGGTCGGCATGCCCTCGGTCACCACGCGGTGGCTCGGCGGGATGCTCACCAACTTCTCGACGGTCTCGCGGCGCCTCGTCCGTCTGCGCGAGCTCCAGGAGATGGAGCGCACCGGCGCGATGGACACGCTGCCGAAGAAGGAGGCCGTGCGCCTGCGCCACGAGCGGGACAAGCTCGAGCGCAACCTCGGCGGCATGCGGACGCTCGAGCGTCTGCCGGACGCCATCTTCGTCATCGACACGAAGAAGGAGATGATCGCCGTCGGCGAGGCGCGCAAGCTGAACCTCCCGATCATCGCGATCGTCGACACGAACTGCGACCCGGACGAGGTGGACTACATCATCCCGGGCAACGACGACGCGATCCGTTCGGTCGCCCTCGTCACGCGCGTCATCGCCGACGCCCTCGCCGAGGGTCGTCGCGCGGGCCGCGAGGCGATGGTCACCGGTTCCTCGGGTCCGGAGATCACGCCCGAGGCGGGTGAGCGCGCGTGACCGAGGTCAGCGCGCAGGAGGTCAAGGCGCTCCGCGAGGCCACCGGCGCGGGGATGATGGACTGCAAGAAGGCGCTCACCGAGGCCAAGGGCGACGTCGCCCGCGCCACGGAGATCCTCCGCGAGAAGGGCCTCGCGTCGGCCGCCAAGCGCGCCGGCCGCGCGGCGAACATGGGGGTCATCGAGGCCTACGTCCACTTCAACCACACGGTGGGTGTGCTCCTCGAACTGAACTGCGAGACGGACTTCGTCGCCAACACCGACGAGTTCCGCGACCTCGCGCGCGACGTGGCCCTCCACATCGCGAGCCTCTCCCCGCAGTACGTCTCGCGCGAGCAGGTGCCCGACGACGTGATCGAGCGCGAGCGCAAGATCGCCGACGTCCAGGCCCGGGAACTGAACAAGCCCGAGCACGTGATCCCCGCCATCATCGAGGGCAAGCTGAACGCCTTCTACGGCGAGGTCGTGCTGCTCGACCAGAAGTTCGTGAAGGACGACGCCAAGTCGATCCAGCAGGTGCTCGACGAGGTCGGCGCGAAGGTGGGGGAGCGCATCGCGGTCCGCCGCTTCTCCCGGTTCCGCGTCGGTGACGAGAACGCGTAGGAGGTCTTCGTGGGGGTGACCGCGGCGATCGAGCGTCCGCCGGCCTACCGGCGCGTGCTGCTCAAGCTGTCCGGGGACGCCTTCGCGCCCGCGGACACCGGCTACGGCATCTCGGCGGACGCGACGCGCGCGTTGGCGCAGGAGGTCGCCTCGGCGCGCGCCCTCGGCGTGCAGTGCGCCGTGGTCGTGGGCGGGGGGAACATCTTCCGCGGCCGCCAGGCGCCGGGCATCGAGCGCTCCCGCGCCGACTACATGGGCATGCTCGCCACCGTGATGAACGCGCTCGCCCTCCAGGACGCGCTCGAGAAGCTCGACGTGCCCACGCGCGTACAGACCGCGATCCACATGGCGCAGGTGGCCGAGCCCTACGTCCCCCTCCGCGCGATCCGCCACCTCGAGAAGGATCGCATCGTCATCTTCGCGGCCGGTATCGGTGCCCCCTTCTTCTCCACCGACACCACCGCCGCCCAGCGCGCGCTCGAGATCGGGGCCGACGCCGTCCTCAAGGGGACGAAGGTCGACGGCGTGTACGACGCCGACCCCAACGTCGAGAAGGACGCGCACCGCTTCGACGAGATCGCCTACCTCGACGTGCTGCAGAAGGGGTACGCCGTGATGGACGCGACCGCCATCTCGCTGTGCATGGCGAACCGGCTCCCCATCATCGTCTTCGACTTCCGGGCCTCGGGGAACATCCGACGCGCGGTCGCCGGCGAACCGATCGGCACGCTCGTCCACGGGGGGACCGCATGACGCTCCAGTCGGTCCTCACGGACGCGAACGAGAAGATGGACAAGGCCGTCGGCGTGCTCAAGGAGGAACTGAGCGGCGTGCGCACGGGGCGCGCCTCGCCGGCCCTCCTCTCACGACTCATCGTCGACTACTACGGCACCGCGGTGCCGATCCAGCAGCTGGCCACCTTCAGCGTGCCGGAGCCGCGCCAGCTCGTCGTCCAGCCCTTCGACAAGGGCGCGATCCCCGCGATGGAGAAGGCGATCCAGCAGAGCGACATCGGCATCACGCCCTCCAACGACGGGGCCATCATCCGACTCACGTTCCCCCCGCTCACGGAGGAGCGCCGCAAGGACCTCATCAAGGTCGTCCACCATCGCGCCGAGGAGGGTCGCGTGGCCGTGCGGAACGTCCGCCGCCACGCCAAGGAGGAACTCGAACGCCTCGAGAAGGGCGGCGAGATATCCGAGGACGACCTCTCCCGCGCCGAGAAGGACCTCCAGAAGCTCACCGACAGGCACACCGCTGCGATCGACGAAGCGCTCGCGCACAAGGAGCGCGAGCTGAAGGAGATCTAGGTGGCCGACGAAGAGCGCCCCGACGAGCGTCGCGAGGACCTGTTCGAGGACCTCGACAAGTTCTTCGCGCCGATCCGTGACGTGGACTGGCCCGACGACCGAAGCCGTGCCCGGGAACCGGAGCGCGGCGACGAGCGCGGGACGCGCGAGGAGCCGCGCGTCGAACCGACGCGACCGGCCGCGCCGCAGGGTCC
>JBJTHT010000179.1:0-6089 GCA_046094605.1 Actinomycetota bacterium
CCCGCGCATCGAGGCCGGCGTGGACCTGCGACGCACCGGCGCGACGCACCTCGCCGAGCGCGAGCGCGCCGGTGCGGACGGGATGTGTATCCCACCGCAGATCTCCGTGAGCGGCGTGATCGGCTACGCGCGCTGCCCGAAGTCCTACTACTGGACCGCGGTGCGTCCGCTCCCCCGCTCCTCGGGACCGGCCGCGCGGCGCGGCACCGAGATCCACCGCTGGATCGAGCGCGAGTCGCGCGGGCAGACGTCGTTCATCGACGCCGAACCGGAGGCGCCCGACCTCACCGAGGGCGACCTCGCGGGAGACGGAACCGGTGGGGAGGGCGGCGCTCCCGTGTCCGTGGAACACCTGCGTGAGACCTTCCGCGCGAGCCGCTTCGCCGGCATGGTTCCCCTCCACGTCGAACGCTCGTTCCTCCTCGCGTTCGGTCGCTTCACGGTGACGGGCAAGATCGACGCGATCTTCGAGGGACCCGACGGGGCCTGGGAGGTCGTGGACTGGAAGACCGGGAAGCGACCCGCCGACGACGACGTGACACGGATGCAGCTCGACGTCTACGCGCTCGCGTGCATGGAGGTCTGGGGCAAGCGCCCCGAGGACCTCACGACGACCTACGTCTATCTGCAGACCGGCGAGATCGTGTCGACGCGACCCGACGATGCGGCGACGCTCCGCGAGCGGGTCGGTCGGCACCTCGACGCGATCGCGCGCGAGGAGTTCCCCGCGACGCCGGGACCGCAGTGCACCTGGTGCGACTTCCGGTCGTTCTGCGCCGAGGGGACCGCGTACCTCGCGCGCTAGCGCGACTGGAGCCGCTCCGCCTGATCGGCGAAGGGCCGGTACTGTGCCGCCGGATCCCATCCGCCGCGCACGTCCTCGGCGATGAAGCGCACCGACAGCCCGAGCGCTGCCCCGCGCGTGGCGACGGCCGCGCGGAACCACGCGAGGGACCCCGGTGCGAGGACGCTCGGCCCGCTCGTCCCCGGCCGGCGGAGCGCGGCGTCGTCCACCACGACCGACGTCGGCCGCAGGATCTCGTCGACGCCCGGCACCTCGGCTCCCTGCACGACGCGCGGCGCACCGCCGTTCCAGTCGAGGACGGCGATGACGACGTCGGTCGCGTCGGGACGGACGAGTTCGGCTCGCACGGCCTGAGCGTACAGGCGTGTCGGTGGGGACGGCTACGGTCGCGCCATGCGGGCGCATGGGACGCCGCCCGCGACCGACGCCCCCCGGCGGTACGCGGACGGCGAGACGATCACCCACCAGGGCGACCGACCGCACGCGCCCGGCCTCGTCGTCGACGGTTCGGTGCGCGTCGCAATCGTCTCGGAGGAAGGCCGCGAGGCCGTCATCGCGCTCCTCGGGCCGGGCGACGTGTTCGACGAGTGCGCGGTGGTCGGCGTGCCGTCCCCCGTCGGCGTGCGGGCCCTCGGCGCGACCACGGTGCGACGCGTCGACGCATCGCAGGTCACGGATGCGCTCGCGCGCCGATCGCTCGACGCGACCGCGCTCCTCGAGGACGCGCTGCTGCGCGACGTGCGCGGTCGCGTCGAGCGGCTCCTCGCGATGCTGGACCGCCGCGGGGCCGTCGCGGTGACGCAGGAGGAACTCGGTCGCATGGTCGGCGCCGCGCGCGAGACGGTGAACCGGGCGCTGCGCGACCTCGACGCGGCTAGCCCGGTTCCTGGAGGCTCGAGACGGCGCACGCCGCGCACAGGCGCTGCCGCGCGCTCGTCGGCCGACCGCAGCGCTCGCACGGGTGCTTCGGCTGCACGCGGAACGGTCCGGCCGCCCCCTCCCGCTCGACCACGCCCTCGACCTGGAGCTTGAGGAGATGCGCGAGCATCGTGCGGGCCGCGAATGCTTCGGCGGCGGGATCGATCCCCGGGTAGACCTCGGGGACGAGACCCTCCGGGGTGACGCTCCCGCGCGCGAGCGCGGCGAGGACCTGCGCCTCGCGGTCCGCGCGGTGCTGCAGGTACTCGTCGAGCTTCGCGCCGGCGCGCAGCACGAGCGGGCCGTGACCGGGATGGATCGTGCGCGGCGCGAGCTCGCGCAGACGTCGGAGCGACCGGAGGTACTGCGCGAGGTCGCCGTCGGGCGGATCCACGACGCTCGTGCCGCGCCCGAGCACCGCATCCCCGGTGTAGAGCGCGCCGGTCGCGGGCTGATGGAAGGCGATGTGATCGGCGCTGTGACCGGGCGTTGCGACCGCGACGAGTTCGGCGCCGCGCGCGCGGAAGGCCTGCCCGTCGCGGACGCGCTCCGCGCCGGCCGCGCGCGCGGCGTGCAGCGGCGCGCCCGTCATCGCCGCGAACCGCACCGCCCCCTCGGCGTGATCGACGTGGTCGTGCGTGAGCAGGACCGCGGCGACGCCGCGCGCCTCGCGGGCGACCTCCGCGAGGTGCGCGGCGTCGTCGGGCCCCGGGTCCACGACGAGGCTCGGCCCGTCGCCCACGATCCACGTGTTCGTCCCCTCGAGCGTGAGCACGCCGGGGTTCGGCGCGAGGACGCGGATCACCCTCATCGCGCGAGTTCCTCCTCGTCCTCGACCACGTGCAGGGCGAGCGCGGACGCGACGTCGGGGCATCCCGCGAGCGCGCCCAGCACCGCGCGCGTCGGCGGGAACAGGTCGTGCGCGCCGGGGACGAGGACGTCGGCGGGCCGCGCCCACCACGCGCGGTCGGTCTCGACGCCGTCGGGGATCGGGTCCACGCCGTGCGGCGCGGCCACCGCGAAGAACCGCGCGTCGAAGCGCGTCGGGATGCGGGCCGGCGCAACGAGCCGCGCGATCTGCGCGAGCGTCGCGGCGGCGGGCGGCGCGTCGTGCACGGCATCGAGCGGGGCTCCCGCGAGGACGCCGCCCGCCGTGAGGGCGATACCGACCTCCTCGGCGAGCTCGCGCACGGCGCAGGCGCGGGCGGCCTCGTCGGGGGAACCGAACCAGCGCGCCGCGAGGTCGTCATCACCCGGATCCACCGCGCCGCCCGGGAACGCGACGTAGCCCGGGAGGAAGCGCTGCGTCGCGCCGCGGCGCAGCACGAGGACCTCGGGGCCGGCCTCGCCCTCGCGCACGAGGATCACGGTCGCGGCGGCGCGTGGTTCCATGCGCGCGATTGTCGCAGGGGCGCTCCCCGTACGCTTCCCCCGTGGGACCGACCGAACGCCTGCGCCGCGCGATCGCCGAGACCGGACCCGTCACGTTCGCGACCTTCATGGAGGCGGCGCTCCTCGGGCAGGGCGGGTTCTTCGAGGAACCGCCCGTCGGCACCGAGGGCGCGTTCCTGACCGCGCCGCACGTGCACCCGGTCTTCATCGACCTCGTGCGCTTCGCGATCGGCGACCTGCGCGCGTCGCTCGGTTCCCCGGAACCGCTGCGCCTCGTGGACCTCGGCGCGGGCGACGGGACCCTGCTCGCGGGGCTCGTGGACGGGTTCCGCGACGTGGACGGCGTGACGATCGACGCGGCCGGCGTCGACGCGAGCGGCGGTGCGCGGCGGCGGCTCGCCGCCCGCGGCGTCGCCGCCGCCGCGCACCTCACCGACCTCCCGCCGGGCGATCCCGCGGTCGTCGTGGCGAACGAACTGCTCGACAACCTGCCGTTCCGCTGGCTCCGCAGCACCGAGGACGGGTTCCGCGAGATCCGCATCGATGACGTCGACGGCGAGTTCGTCCCCATCGAGACGCCGTGCGATGCCGCGCTCGCCGACCTCGCGGGCGACACCCCCGAGGGGTGCGACGCGTTCGTCTCCCCCGCCGCGCTCGACCTCGTGGACGACCTCGCGACGTGGCTGCGACGCGGGTACGCGCTGGTCATCGACTACGGATGGCCGGACCGACCCGCGCGCGAGGTGCACGGCTACCGCGACCACCGGTTCGTCGGCGACGTGCTCGGCGATCCCGGGTCCCGCGACATCACCGCGGGCGTGGACTTCGGCGCGATCGAGCGCCACGCGCGCGACCGCGGCCTCGTCGTGCTCGGTTCCGCGACGCAGGCGGACGCGCTCCGGGCGCTCGGCTACGACGCCTGGCAGGCACAGCAGCGCGACCGTCAGGCGGCGATGCTCGGGAGCGGCGACCATCTGCGCGCGCTGCGCGCGTGGGAGGGACGGGGGCTCGCCTCGGTGCTCGTGGACCCGGAGCGCCTCGGCGGGTTCCGCTGGCTGCTCCTCGCGACGCCGGGGCTCCCGGCGCCGGACTGGCTCTAGCGGTCGACGTCCCCGACGACGAAGAAGATGCTCCCCAGGATCGAGATGAGGTCCGGCACGAGCTGACCGGGGAGCATCGCCGAGAGCACCGACACGTTGGAGAACGACGCGGTGCGCATCTTGAGCCGGTACGGCTGCTTCTTCCCGTTGCCGACGACGTAGTAGCCCATCAGGCCGAGCGGGTTCTCCGTGCGGACGTAGATCTCGCCCTCGAGGGAGATCTTCTTCGGCAGCTTCTCGACGCGGTACGGACCCGCGGGGAGCTTGTCGAGGCACTGCTCGATGATCCGGCAGGACTCGTGCATGCGCTGGACGAGGACCCAGAGGCGGTCGTAGGAATCGCCGTTGCGACCGATCGGGATGTCGAACTCGACCTCCGCGTACTTCTCGTAGGGCTCGTCCTTGCGCGGGTCCATCGGGACGCCGGAGGCGTGGAGCGTCGGCCCGGAACAGCCGTAGGCGATCGCCATCTCGCGCGGGATCACGCCGACGCCGCGCGTGCGCGCGTGGATGATCTCGTTGCCCATCACGAGGTCGTCGAGGTCCTTGAGCTTCCTGCGGACGTGCGCGAGCACCTCGCGCGCCTGCTGCACGAAGCCGCGCGGCAGGTCGTCCTTGAGCCCGCCGACGCGCGCGTAGGAGTGGTGCATGCGCGCGCCGGTCGCGCTCTCCATCAGGTTCTGGATCATCTCGCGCTCGATGAAGGAGTAGAACAGCGGCGTCATCGCACCGAGCTCGAGCGGATAGGACCCCATGAACATCAGGTGGTTCAGGATCCGGTTCCACTCGGCCATCATCGTGCGGATCCACTGCGCGCGGTCCGGCACCTCGAGGCCGAGCAACCGTTCCACGGCGATCGTCCACCCGAGCTCGTTGTTGAACGCCGAGAGCCAGTCGTGGCGGTTCATCAGCACGAGCACCTGGCGCGCGTCGCGGTACTCCGCGAGCTTCTCGGGGCCGCGGTGCATGTAGCCGATCACCGGCTGCGCGCGCGTGATCACCTCGCCGTCGAGGTCGAGGACGACGCGGAGCACGCCGTGCGTCGAGGGGTGCTGCGGCCCGATGTTGAGGAACATCTCCTCGGTGCGCAGCTCGCGCGGCGCCGCGACCTCGAAGTCGACCCCGCCGCCCCGCACCATCCAGTGCTCGGCGACGGAGGAGAAGGTGCGGCGCTCCTCGGTGTCCACGGGCGCATCCTACCCGTGGGTCCCCGATGGGCGGGTTCCGTGCGGGAGGGCGGCGGTACCCTCGCCACATGCCCCCCGCCGATCCGGGCCCCCGCCGCCGAATCCCCTCTGTCGACGCCCTCCTGCGCTCGGAACCCGGGCGCCGAGCCGCCTCCACCCTCGGCCGCGCCCTCGTGAAGCGGTGCATCGCCGACGTCCTCGCGGCGGCGCGGGCCGCGGCCGCCCGCGGCGAGACGCCCGCCGACGCCGACACGCTCCTCGCGGCGGCGGTCGGCCGCGTCCCGCGCCGCCGGCGGACCGGTGCGCGTGATCAACGCGACCGGCGTGATCCTCCACACCGGCCTCGGGCGCGCGCCGCTCCCGTCGGTCGCCGCGCGCGCCCTCGACCGAGCCTCGACGACCTACACGGACCTCGAGCTCGACCTCGCGACCGGCGAGCGCGGCCGACGCTCCGCACGTGCGGAGACGATGCTGCGCGCGCTCACCGACGCCGAGGACGCGCTCGTCGTGAAGAACGGCGCGGCGGCGCACCTCCTCGCCCACGCGGCGCTCGGTGGCGGCAAGCAGGTGATCGTCTCGCGCGGGGAACTCGTCGAGATCGGCGGCGGGTTCCGGATCCCGGACATCCTGCGCGCGTCCGGCGCGAAGCTCGTCGAGGTCGGGACGACGAACCGCACGCGCGTCGCC
>JBJTHT010000180.1:0-7325 GCA_046094605.1 Actinomycetota bacterium
AGGTAGATGAGCGCGCCCGCGCCGTCGCGCAGGGCCGCGGGCACCTCGAAGGGCTCGTCGGTCGTGCGCACCGAGGACTCGAGGCGGTGCCACGTCGGGCCGAGCGGGCGCGTGCGCGGGTAGTCGGCGATCTCGGGGTAGACGTAGAGGTTCAGGTGCGGGGACTCGTGGATGAACTCGAGATCGGGGAGCGCCGGCGCCCCCATCGAGGTCACCCACGCGTTCGTCTCCTCCCAGAGCGGCCGGTGCGTGCGGTCGTACGCCGCGCGGAACGCCTCCCATCCGGAGCGGTCGTCGAGCGCGTAGCCGCTGTAGGGCGGGGGGAGGGCCGGATCCTTCACCTCGAGCGGGTTGCACGAGACGATCCGCACCCACGGCGCGCCGCAGGTGAGCAGCGCCGGGAAGCAGTTCACGTTGTCCTCGACGACGACGTCGGGGCGCACGTCCTCGAGGATCCCCTCGAGCTGCGGCTGGCAGTAGCGCGCGCCGTCCATGAGCGAGCGCCACACCGGTTCCACGAACGTCGCGAGCTGCTCGATCGTGGGGCGGCGGAACTCCGGCGCGGTGCCCGTGATGAAGTCGGTCCAGAACTGCCCGGCGTCCTGGTCGCCCTCGGGGGGCGGCGCGAGGTCCACGAGGCGTTCCTCGAAGCCGAGGGGCTCGAGGCGACCCTTCCAGGAGGCTTCGGCCGCGAAGACGACGCGGTGGCCGCGGCGCTCGAGGACCTTCCCGATGCCGATGCAGTTGTTCGTCGGCCCGTAGGCGCTCTCGGGCATGAAGACGATCGTGCGGCCCTGCGTCACGGCTCCCTCCCCCCTCGGTTGCCCGCAGTATGGAGCCCGTGCGACGATGCCGCCACTCGCGGCGGGCGTCCGCCCGCCCGAACGGAACGGGAGGGTCCATGACGCGCAGCATCCGGAGGACGTTCGTCCCCGGCCTCGTCCTCGTCCTCGCGGCAGCCGCGTGCGGCGGCGGGTCCGGGACGGAGGGCGGCGACGGTGGCGGCGAGGAGACCGGCGACATCGCGGGCACGACGCTCACGATCTCGAACTGGGATGCGTACCTGCCCGAGAACATCATCCCCGACTTCGAGGCCGCGACGGGCGTGACCGTCGAGCTCGCGCTCCACACCACGAACGAGGACGTGATGGGCAAGATCGCCGCGCAGAACGGCGGCGGGTTCGACCTCGTCTTCGTGTCGGGTCCGTTCGTGAAGCAGCTCGTCGACCAGGGATGGGCGGCCGAGCTCGACCAGACGCAGATCCCGAACCTCGCGAACCTCGCGCCGGAGGCGACCCAGCTCGCCTACGACCCGGGCAACGTCCACTCGGTGCCCTACACGTGGGGGACGACGGGTCTGTGCTACCGCACCGACCTCGTCTCGGCCGCGCCGGACTCGTGGTCGGTGTTCCACGATCCGCCCGCGGACCTCGACGGCAAGATGACGATGCTCGCCACGGACCGCTGGCTGCTCCAGCCCGCGCTCCTCGCGGCCGGTGCGTCCATCAACACCACCGACGCGGCGGCCCTCGACGCTGCCGTGGCCTGGACGACGGAGGCGAAGTCGCACCTGCTCGGGTTCGACGACACCACCTTCTACTCCAAGCTCGTGTCGGGCGAGGCCTCGCTCGTGCAGGCGTGGGACGGCTGGTGCAACTACGGGATCGCCGAGGACCCGAACATCGTCTTCACGATCCCGCAGGAGGGGAGCGACCTCTGGACCGACGCGATGGTCGTCCTCGAGCAGAGCGACAACAAGGCCGCCGCGCACGCGTTCATCGACTTCATGCTCCGGCCGGAGAACGGCAAGGCCGTGGCGGAGTTCGTGCTCTACAAGGTCCCGAACGTCCCCGCGATGGCGGCGGTCGATCCCGCGCTGATCGCGCAGTTCCCCAACCTCGGCATGACCTCCGCCGAGCTGTTCCAGCAGGAACCGATGACCGACCTCGGCACGGACGGCCTCTCGCTGTGGTCCGACGCGGTCACGAGGACCAAGGCGGCCTGATTGCCTGACGACCGGGCGACGGCGGCGTGGGTGCGGGGTACACGCTCGGGAACTACGCCCGGCTCCTCGACCCGCTCTACCTCGACGTGTTCCTCGGGTCCCTGCGCATCGCGGCGACCGCGACGGTCGTCGCGCTCCTGATCGGCTACCCGGCCGCGTTCTGCATCGCGACCGCGCCGAAGCGCCTGCGCACGCCGTTGATCCTGTTCGTCATCCTGCCGTTCTGGACGAGCTTCCTGATCCGCACCTACGCGTGGATCGTGCTGCTCAACCCGGCCGGCCTCGTGAACCGCGTGCTCGGCGCGTTCGGCATCGGCCCGCTCCCGCTCCTCTACAACGGCGGGTCCGTGGTGGTCGGCCTCGTCTACGCGTACCTACCGCTCATGGTGCTCCCGATCTACGCGTCGATCGAGCGCCTCGGTCCCGCCGTGCGCGAGGCGGCGGCCGACCTCTACGCGCGCCCGCTCGTCGCCCTCTGGCGCGTGCTCGTCCCGCTCACGCTGCCCGGCATCGTCGCCGGTGCGATCTTCGTGTTCGTCCCGAGCCTCGGGAACTTCATCGTCCCGGACCTGCTCGGCGGCGGGAAGGCCGTCATGGTCGGGAACCTGATCCAGGCGCAGTTCCTGCAGACGCGGGACTGGCCGTTCGGCGCGGTGATGGCCGTCACGGTCGTCGGCATCATGCTCGTGCTGCTCGCCGGGCAGGCACGCGTCGTGCGGGGGGAGGACGCCCGTGCGTAGGCGCTACCTGCGGTGGCACCTCGGGCTCACCTTCGCGTTCCTCTACCTCCCGATCGCCGTCCTCGTCGGCCTCTCCTTCAACGATGGGGGCCTCCCGACGGCGTGGGGCGGCGCATCGCTGCGGTGGTACCGCGTCCTCGCCGGGGACGCGCAGGTCCTCGACGCTGTCCGCACGACGCTCGTCGTCGCCGTCTGCGTGACGCTCATCGCGATGCCGGTCGGGACGCTGCTCGCGGTCGGGCTGCACCGGACGGTGCGCAGCCGGTTCCTCGACACGGTGCTGTTCCTGCCCGCGGTGATCCCCGACATCGTGCTCGCGATCGGCCTGCTCTCGTTCTTCAACCTCCTCCACGTGACGCTGGGCGTGCGCACGATCGTCCTCGCGCACCTCGCCTTCGACGTCGCCTTCGTCGCATCGATCGTGCGCACGCGCCTGTCGTACGTCGACGCGACGATCGAGGAGGCGGCGGCCGACCTCTACGCGGGGCCCGTGGAGACGTTCCTTCGCGTCACGATCCCGACGCTCGCCCCCGGCATCCTCGCCGGCGGCATCATCGCGTTCACGCTCTCGGTGGACGAGTTCGTCATCGCGTTCTTCACCTCGGGGCCGACGTCGATCACGTTCCCGATCCGCGTGTACTCGATGATCCGCTTCGGCGTGACGCCCGAGATCAACGCGATCGCCACCGTCGTGCTCCTCGTGAGCCTCACGCTCGTGTTCGTCGCGCTCCGTCTGTCGCGCCGCGGCGGTTCCGACGCACCGATCTCGCCGCTCGGCTGAGCCGTTCCCGGAGAGCCGCCGGAGCCCTTGCTACGATGCGGGCGGCGCCGACCGGCGCCCTGGACCGGGAACCCCGAGGAGCGCGCATGCGACAGGGACCCCGGGTCGCGGTGATCGGGCTGGACTGCGGCACGCCCCAGCTCCTGTTCCGCGACCTGGCCAACGAGGTGCCGAACATCTCGCGCCTGCTGGCGTCGGGGATGCACGGGGACCTCGCGAGCATCACGCCGCCCATCACGGTGCCGGCCTGGGCCTGCGCGATGACGGGCAAGACCCCGGGGCAGCTCGGCATCTACGGGTTCCGCAACCGCAAGGACCACACCTACGACGGGCTCTCGATCGCCCACAGCGGGTCCGTCACGGAACCGGCGGTCTGGGACGAACTGGGGAAGCGCGGCCTGCGCTCGGTCCTGATCGGCGTACCGCCCTCGTTCCCGCCGCCCAAGGAGTTCCCGGGCTGGCGCGTGGGCTGTTTCCTCACCCCGCCCTCGGCGGAGCGCTTCGCCTACCCACAGGAGCTCGAGGTCGAGATCGAGGCCGAGCTCGGCGGTAAGGGCGAGTACATCTTCGACATCCCGAACTTCCGCCAGCAGGGGATGGACTTCGCGCTCGACCAGGTCTTCAAGATGACCGAGCGCCGCTTCAAGGTCGCGCGGAAGATGATCAAGGAGAAGCCCTGGGACTTCTTCATGCTCTGCGAGATCGCGCCCGACCGGCTCCACCACGTCTTCTGGCAGTACTACGACCCGCGCCACCCGCTCTACCAGCCGGGGAACCCCTACGAGACCGCGTTCCAGGACTACTACCGCTTCCTCGACCGCGAGGTCGGCTCGCTCCTCGAGCTGATCCCCGACGACGCCGTGACGATGCTGATGAGCGACCACGGCGCCCGGCCGATGATGGGTGGCCTGTGCTTCAACGACTGGCTCCTGCAGGAGGGCTACCTCGCGATGACCGAGACGCTCTCCGGGCCCACGCCGATCAAGGACGCGCCGATCGACTGGAGCCGGACGGTCGCGTGGGGCGACGGCGGCTACTACGGCCGGCTCTTCCTGAACGTGCGCGGTCGCGAACCGCAGGGCGTCGTGGATCCCGCGCGCTACGAGGAGACGCGCGACGAACTGATCGCCAAGCTCGAGGCGGCGCCGGGTCCCGACGGCGCGCCGCTCGGCACGAAGGTGCTCAAGCCGCAGGACGTCTACCCAGAGGTGCGCGGCGTCGCGCCGGACCTCATCGTCTACTTCGGCGACCTCGAGTGGCGCTCGGTCGGGTCGGTCGGCAACGCGAGTCTCTACACGTACGAGAACGACACCGGTCCCGACGGGGCGAACCACGACCGCACCGGCATCTTCGCGATGGCGGGGCTCCCCGGACAGGCGACCGGGAAGGTCGACGGGCTGAACCTCGTCGACGTGGGGCCGAGCATCCTGTCCATCTACGGCATCGAGGCGCCTGCGGGCGCCGTCGGGAGGAGCTTCCTGTGAGCGAGCGAGGGTTCACCGTCTGGTTCACCGGCCTGTCCGGGTCGGGCAAGTCCACGATCGCGGAGATGCTGTTCCACGAGTTCGAGGCGCGCGGCATGAAGACCGAGATCCTCGACGGCGACGTCGTCCGCACGAACCTCTCGAAGGGCCTCGGCTTCTCGAAGGAGGACCGGGACACGAACATCCGCCGCATCGCCTTCGTGGCGAACCTCCTCACGCGCAACGGCGTGGCGACGATCTGCTGCCCGATCTCGCCGTTCAAGGAGACGCGCGACGAGGCGCGGGCGCTGATCGGCGACTTCGTCGAGGTCTACGTCCACGCGACGATCGAGGAACTGGCGGAGAACCGCGACCCGAAGGGCCTCTACAAGAAGGCGCTGGCGGGCGAGATCAAGAACTTCACCGGCGTGGACGACCCGTACGAGATCCCCGAGCACCCGGAGCTCGTCCTCGACACGATGGTCGAGTCCCCGGACGAGTCCCTGGCCAAGGTCCTGGCGCGGCTCAAGGACCTCGGCCGGATCGCGTCCGCCGAGGTCATGATCACCGGCGAGCGGAAGCACTCCGGCCAGACCGACCTGCGGACCGACGACGCGGGCAACGTCAAGAAGGAGCACTGACCCGCGCCCCGGCGCGGGGTGCTACCGTTCCCCGCATGTAGCGGTGCCGACGCCCACCCGACCGGGTGGGCGTCTCCGTTTCCGGGAGGGGATCGGGTGGACGTCGAGATCGGGATGGGGAAGACGGCGCGTCGGGCCTACGGGTTCGACGAGGTGGCGATCGTGCCCTCGCGGCGCACCCGCGATCCCGAGGACGTGAGCATCGCCTGGGAGATCGACGCGTTCACCTTCCGCCTGCCGATGATGGCTTCCGCGATGGACGCGGCGACCTCGCCGGCGACGGCGGTCGAGGTCGGGCGGCTCGGCGGCCTCGCCGTCCTCAACCTCGAGGGCCTCTTCACGCGCTACGAGGATCCGGAACCGATCTTCGAGGAGATCGCCGAGCTCCCCGACGAGAAGGCCACGCGCCGCATGCAGGAGCTCTACGCGGAACCGATGAAGGACGAGCTCGTCGTCCGGCGGATCCGCGAGATCAAGGAGGGCGGCGTGGTCGCCGCGGCCTCCCTCACGCCCCAGCGCGTCGAGCGCTACGCGCCACTCGTCCTGCAGGCCGGCCTCGACGTCCTCGTGATCCAGGGCACCGTCGTCTCCGCCGAGCACGTCTCGACCCGCACCGAGCCCCTGGACCTCAAGCGGTTCATCCGCGACTTCGAGCTCCCGGTCATCGTGGGGGGCTGCGCGTCGTACCAGACCGCGCTCCACCTGATGCGCACCGGGGCGATCGCCGTCCTCGTCGGGGTCGGACCGGGCAACGCCTGCACGACGCGCGGCGTGATCGGTGTCGGCGTCCCGCAGGCGACGGCGATCGCCGATGCCGCGGCGGCGCGGCGTGAGCACCTCCACGAGACCGGTCGCTACTGCCACGTGATCGCCGACGGCGGGATGCGCACCGGCGGCGACGTGGCGAAGGCGATCGCCTGCGGTGCCGACGCCGTGATGATCGGTTCGCCGCTCACCCGCGCGCTCGAGGCGCCGGGCCGGGGGTACCACTGGGGGATGGCGACGTTCCATCCGACGCTCCCGCGCGGCGCGCGCGTGAAGACCCAGCAGGTCGCCTCGCTCGAGGAGATCCTCGTCGGCCCCGCGCACGAGAACGACGGCACGCTCAACCTCTTCGGCGCCCTGCAGACCTCGATGGCGACGACGGGCTACGCGACGATCAAGGAGTTCCAGAAGGCGGAACTCGTCGTCGCGCCGTCGATCAAGACCGAGGGCAAGACGTACCAGACGGCGCAGCGCGTCGGCATGGGTCGATGACCCGACGCCCCGTCCTGGTCGTCGACCTCGGGGCGCAGTACGCGAAGCTGATCGCGCGGCGCGTCCGCGAATGCCACGTCTACTCCGAGGTCGTCGCGCACACGATCACCGCGGCGGAGGTCGCCGCGCGACGACCGGCCGGCATCATCCTGTCGGGCGGTCCGGCGTCCGTGTACGAACCCGGCTCGCCCGGCATCGACCGCGGCATCCTCGACCTCGGCGTCCCGGTGTTCGGCATCTGCTACGGCCACCAGCTGATGGCGCGGGAACTCGGCGGGGAGGTCGCGGCGACGGGCGCCCGGGAGTACGGCGCGACGCGCGTCGCGGTCGACGGGGGCGCCCTGCTCCGCGACCTCCCCGCCGTGCTCCCGCGCCATCAGCTGGGGGCCGTAGCGGATGCCGAACACCGGGACGCCGAGGTCGAGGATGGCGGGGTCG